>NZ_JASHCQ010000005.1:0-95926 GCF_047464035.1 Streptococcus mitis | reverse complement strand
CCATATGAATCTTTCTAATGAGTTGTTTGATCGCTTTTCATTATAGATCTTATGGGACTTTTTTTCTACACAAAAATCGGCTCTATAATATCTATAGGGGGTTACCCACTACAAATATTATAGAGCCTTTTTTGTTTCTAAAAGCACAATTTATTGAATCTAAAATAGCACACTGCGGATTCTAAAAAAATTCTAGAAATTATAGTAGATTGAATCTGGAATAGTACACCTAGTTTTCTAAAACATTTTTAGAAATTAGTTTGAATTCCGCGATCAATTTGTTCAGTTTTTATTTCATTTAACTATAATTTGACTTTCCTAATTTCTTTGTTCATATCTTATTTCAATACACTATATCTTAATATTTCAGAGCCAACATCTAGCATAACTAAAAAAACAGATTCTTCCATCTATTACGGAAAAATCTGTCATTGATTTAATGATTTACAAAAACTCCAACCACGGCTTGCGAATATTATCTTTGCTGGTTTCTCTATATTTTTTAGTTCTTATTTATGATGCTCTTTCAATAGTTCTTCAAACTCAGAGACAGTCATACCCAACTGTTGACTGGCAACTTCAGAAGGCAAAAGACCTTGACGGACTAGATTTAGTAGCATAGACAAACTTCCTTCAACTTTTCCACGCTCCAGTCCCTGTTCAATCCCTTCTGCCCTAGCTTGTTCCAAGGCATAGTCCTGCGCTAACAAGGCTTGTTCTTCTCGCATACGTAGTTGACTAAACATCTTCCTGTCCTCCTCGGACCAGCTCTTGTAGTCCAGCAGTTGGTCTGCCTGGCTGATGGCTCGCTCGGGTTCCTGAGTAAAGGGTTTATTCCCAAAAAACTCCAACCACGGTTTGCGAATGCTATCTTTGCTGGTTTCTCTGTATTTTTTTAGTTCCAAGAACGCCATCTTAACTAAATGGTTTTCCTGACCATTGTTGGTAATGGTTAAAACCTCACCTGTCGTGTCCTCACGCATACTGAAACTGTGAAAGGCTAGGTCATCTGAGAAATAATTACTATCCACAATAGCAATTGCGTATACTGGTGCGATGTGTTTGTAACTCTGGTGAGTGTTTCCTTCTTGTTGACGAATTTTTTCTAGATTTTGATTGACCTGACTGCATAGGTAAGCCCACAGGCGATTGATGAAAAAATTCTGATGATGCACTTGTATTTCGATAATAACCTGGGTGCCGTTGTCTAACTCCGCTAAAACGTCTATACTGGTATAGAAATCCTGCACTGAATAAGGTATGGAGGGTAATACGTGAATATTGCTTCCCTCCAAAATGGTCACATTTTTGGCTGGTAAGTCCAGCATATCGCGAATAAATTGACAAGTGATTTCTGGGTTGCTAAAAATCTTCTTAGCCACTAAATCATTGGTCGGGCTAATGCCCGGATGTCTGAGAATCATTCTTTCTCTCCTTTCATTATAGCACATTTTTACCTCTAGGTTGACTAGATTTAGTGCTTCTATCTATTTATTCGTAAAAAAGCGTAACTTCTCAAAGTAACTTCCCTCTCTCTCCCAAAACTGGAAGTTAGTTTTAGAAGTGACCCAATGAAAATCAAAGAGCAAACTAGGAAACTAGCCGCAGGTTGCTCAAAACACTGTTTTGAGGTTGCAGATAGAACTGACGAAGTCAGTAACATATATATACGGCAAGGCGAAGCTGACGTGGTTTGAAGAGATTTTCGAAGAGTATTACCCTTCTTTCTTGCATTGCTTTTCTAGATATGCTACAGTTGTGATAGCGATTACAAAATAAAAGGAGCATGCTATGAAAAATCCAGCTTTATTAGAAGAAATCAAGACTTATAGAGGACGGGATGAGGTCCCAGAAGACTTTGATGCTTTCTGGGATGAGGAAGTGAAAAAAGTTTCAACTCTTCCAGCCTACCAGTTGGAGGAAAGAAATTTCCACATTCCTCAAGTTAGTTGCTATGAGTTAACGTTTGAAGGAACCAATGAAGGCAAGGTTTATGCACGCGTCGTTCTTCCAAAGAGTGAGGAGAAGGTTCCACTAATCTTCCATTTCCATGGTTATATGGGACGTGGCTGGGACTGGGCCGACATGCTGGCCTTCACCGTGGCTGGTTACGGTGTTGTTTCCATGGATGTGCGGGGGCAGTCGGGTTACTCACAAGACGGCTTGCGTTCTCCTCTAGGAAATACAGTTAAGGGGCATATTATCCGTGGTGCTGTGGAAGGTCGGGATCACCTCTTTTATAAGGATGTTTATCTGGATATTTACCAGTTGGTTGAAATTGTTGCTAGTCTGCCTCAGGTTGATGAGGAGCGTCTTTCTAGCTATGGTGCTTCACAAGGAGGGGCTCTAGCCTTGGTTGCGGCAGCGCTCAATCCTCGGATTCAGAAAACTGTTGCCATCTATCCTTTCTTGTCAGACTTCAGACGAGTGCTTGAGATTGGCAATACCAGTGAAGCTTACGACGAACTTTTCCGTTATTTCAAGTTTCACGACCCCTTCCATGAAACTGAGGAGGAAATCATATCGACCCTGGACTATATAGATGTGAAAAATCTTGCCCATCGTATCAAGGGTGAGGTTAAGATGATTACGGGCTTGGACGACGATGTTTGCTATCCTATTACCCAATTTGCGATTTACAACCGTCTGACCTGCGATAAAGCCTATCGCATCATGCCTGAGTATGCCCACGAAGCCATGAATGTATTTGTTAATGATCAAGTCTACAACTGGCTGTGTGGTAGTGAGATTCCTTTTAAGTATGTAAAATGATAAATGAGAGAGCCCAGTAGCTCTCTTTTTGTACAGAATCTAGTTAGCAAATATTCTAGTTCATATATACTTTGAAATTCATACTCTTCGAAAATCTCTTCAAACTACGTCAGCTTTATCTGTAATCTCAAAACAGTGTCTTGAGTAGCCTGCGGCTAGCTTCCTAGTTTGCTCTTTGATTTTTATTGAGTATGAGTTTTTTTCTGGGCTGTGGTGTCAAACAATTCATTTTCTATCTAGTTGGGTATAAGCTATTTCAATACATTGGAAAGCGTCTGTGAAATATGTTATAATTTATAAGAAAATATACAGTTTCGCTACAAATGAACATTTATATATAAGTTTATGTATAACATGGTTTTCTGATTAGGCTAATATCTTGTAAAAACGATATTCCTGTAGATACAGTACTTAAATAGCATTTGTAAAGCAACAAAATAATCTATAGCTATTTTTATTGTAAGAATCAAAGTAGAGAGTGTTATGCTAATGGAAACTGTAATATTTTATTTTTTAGAATATACTTGGATAAATTAACTTTGAAAGTTAAAGTGAGGTAATGCATGTTTGTATGTTTAAAAGGTTTGGGAAAATTTCGTAAATCCAAAGCTTATGGTTTGGTTGGTTGTTTGACACTATCTGCAGTGATTGGATTAGCTGCACCAGACTTACCAGTTATTGGTGGTGGAGTCGTTGCTGCTGATGTTATTCAGGGTGGTAACGATATAAAAGATGTGGATGTTCATAGTAAATCTGCAGAAGGTGTTGCTATGACTTACACCACTTATGATAGCGGAACAAGTGGAAAACAAACGGCTTCTGGCAGTGGTGTCTTTGTAGCGCCGAATGTGATGGTGACAGTAGCTCATAACTACTATGATAAAAACCAAGAGGATAAGTCTGCGGTCTTGCGTGGTGGGGAGTCTGCTCGTAGTTATGTTGTGATGAACTCAGAGACGGAAAAGAACAATAAAGTACCTACTTCAGGGGTATCAGAAGCTCTTGAAAAAGACTCTATTCACTTGTATAACGGAAAAGATTTTGGGAAAGACTATAGCAACGACTTAGCAGTAGTGGTAACTAAAAAGCCTGTAGAAGCTATGACAGGGGGAGAAGACTCCCCAAGAGAGTTGAGTGATAAAGAGGTTTCTACTGGTGATAAAATCACTATGGTCGGATATCCCAATGATTTTTCTACTCCAAATTTAAGTAAAGAAAATAAAGCTCGCTTGAAAGACGGTAAGGCTTATTCAGTCTCAACAACTGTGAGCAGTATCAATAAAGAGAGTGGTGCAGTCACTTATCATTCCTCAGCTTTAGGAGGTTTTTCAGGTGCTCCTTTGTTTAATGATAAGGGAGAGGTAGTCGGTATCCACCAGCACGGAACAAATACTTCAAACGCTCCTGAGAATGAGCGTATTGGCGGTGGTACTATCTTTACGGAAAAGCACAGAGCTTGGATTCAGTCAATGATTGATAAATATGGTATAAAGGGTTGGTATATAGATGGTGCAAACCGTTACTACTATGATGAAAATCATATAGCTTTAAAAGATGTAGAGTCTGAGATTGACGGTGCTTTGTATAGTTTTGATGAAAAAGGTCGAGCTACTTTAGTAAAAGGTGAAGAAAAAGGTCGTGTTCTACTTCGAGTGGAAGATACTAAAGGAACTCGTTTGATTTCAGATAAGGTTGTTCAGGAAGGTCCTGTTGGAAGTGGCTTGAATTTTCATTTAAGACAAAATCCAGACTTCAAACAGTTAATAGCAACTTCCCCAACAGCTAAAGTGGTATCCTATAACGGAGTGTCAATTAACAAACTAGCAAGTGATACTACTTGGTCTGATGACTATGTCAGTAAGTTAGCTTTAGGAGATACAATTATAAGAGCGGTAGTAGATTCGGTAACTCCTCCATCAACGTCTTCTTCGGATTTTGCAAGAACTGAAGTTGGTAAAGTCGATTTGAGTGGTAAATCGAACTTACCTGTGCCTAGTAAAGAGGTGTTACAAGCTCCGAATGGTTCAGAAAATTTCTATGCTACAACGCACATTCAAACGCCAGATGGGTCGGGGTCAGGTACTTTAATTGCACCCAATTTGGTGTTAACAGTCGCTCATAATTTTTTAACAGTTAAAGGTTCTGAGGTAGTTACTAAATCTGGTCGCACCAATACAGTGTATAAAGCAACCTTGCCGAATGGGTTGTCTGTGAATTTTTCAGATGATGATATTGTTTATTGGAATAAGAAAGATTCAGTATTTGGATTTAAAAATGACTTAGCTTTGGTTCGATTAAAAGAAGAGGTAAAAGGAGTAACTCCTGTAGAGGTTGTAAAACGATCTTCGAAAGTTGCAGAGGGGGATTCAGTTTCGGTCTATGGTTTTCCAGATAACAAGCTAAGTCCAGTTTTAGATAGCAAAGTAGTAGGAACTACAGACTTCGGTTCTGGAATAGAGGGAATTAGCTATGGAGGTACGAAACCTGGAGCGTCTGGTGGTGGTCTTTATAATGATAAAGGTGCTTTAATTGGAGTTCACCAAAATGGTGTTGTAGGAAGCCGTAGTGGTGGTTTGGTTTTATCAAAAGAGCAGCTGGATTGGGTTCGTTCTTATATTGAGGGTCAACCAAAAGATCCTGTCTATGTGGAAGATAAAGAAGTGGAACCTTCTAAGAAGGATTCGGATAAGGATTTAGCTGGGAAATTAGATCCAAAAAAAGATAGTGGAAAAGAAGATTCTGGTATTTTAGGTACATCTGGTGACTTTGCGACTCCTACAGTCTCTAAGCCAGAGTTTACAGGTGGCGTGAATGGAGGCGACTCACTTGTTACAGAAGTTCCAGAGTATAGCGGTATTATATCCACATTAGGAGATTCTCCAGCTCCTACAGTCTCTAAGCCAGAGTTTACAGGTGGCGTGAATGGGGGCGACTCACTTGTTGCAGAAGTTCCAGAGTATAGCGGTATTATATCCACATTAGGAGATTCTCCAGCTCCTACAGTCTCTAAGCCAGAGTTTACAGGTGGCGTGAATGGGGGCGACTCACTTGTTACAGAAGTTCCAGAGTATAGCGGTGTTCTATCCACATTAGGAGATTCTCCAGCTCCTACAGTAGCTAAGCCAGAGTATATGGGTGATACATTATCAAGCTCAGGAGAAGACTCGGCTCCAACAGTTGAACAGCATGACTTCACAGGCGGAGTTAACGGAGGCGACTCACTTGTTACAGAAGTTCCAGAGTATAGCGGTGTTCTATCCACATTAGGAGACTTTCCAGCTCCTACAGTAGCTAAGCCAGACTTTACAGGAGGAGTTCCTTTCACTGAATCTCCGATACTAGAAATCCCAGAATATATGGGTCCATTATCAACCTCAGGAGAAGGAAGTTCAGTAGTGAAATCTACTGATAAACAAGTAAATAATAAAGACAGTAAGGATGAAGCAGAAACTAAGAACGTTATCACAGGAATTGCTAGTTCACAACGTATTTTAAAAAATGAAACAGGAAGTATTCAAATTCAAGCTTCAGAAGAAGTATTGAAAAATGTGATAGGTATTCAAATGCAAGAAGTTCAAGTTAGTGATTTAAGTTCATTAAACTACAAAGCATTTGATATCAAATTGAAGGATGTAAATGGAAGATATGTTAAACTTGAAGGAAAAGTCCTTGTTACTTTTGCTACAGATCAGTCCGTTGAGAATGTTTATGCTGTAGATCCAGAAGGAAAACTACACACTATTGAATTCGAACAAAAAGATGGAAAGATTATTTTTGAGACTAATAATTATAGTATTTATGCGATGACTTTCCGACACTCCATTGACAATCCACTATTTAAAAAGCCTACAGAAGATAACAAGGCTGAGGAACTTTTACTGTCATCTAAATTGTTATCTACAAATGAGAACTCAGGATTTAGTCAATCAGAGAATAAAGTAGGTAACAATGAACAGGCTAAGTTACCAGATACAGGTGAGAATAAATCAATAACAACAGTTTTGCTTGGTTTTGTAGGAATGTTCCTTGGAGCAATGATTTCTTATAAGCGAAAAGACAGTTAATTTGTCTTCAGTTGTTCTTTGAACTTTTATGTTAATCTAAAATAAACCAGTCTGGAGTCCTGTAAAAAGATGGGAATTCTAGACTGGTTTTATTGATATAGAAGTTTATAATAAGATTCGTAATTTTGAGTAATAGGTACGGATATTTATGTTATCTGAAACTACTTTCAGAAACAGCTGTTCTATAAAATACTTTTGAAACTGAAATCTATTCTATGACAAAGTATTGAAAGCGCTTAACAAATGGTATATAATGAACTCATAAGAACAAAGAAAAGGAGGAAAGAGGATGCCACAGATTACTAAAGAAGCTTTGATTGCACAAATCAAAGATGGAATCATCGTTTCTTGTCAGGCCCTTCCTCACGAACCGCTCTATACAGAAGCGGGAGGAGTCATTCCATTGCTGGTCAAAGCGGCTGAGCAAGGTGGAGCAGTCGGTATCCGAGCAAATAGTGTTCGCGATATCAAGGAAATCAAGGAGGTTACAAACCTTCCAATCATTGGGATAATAAAACGAGATTATCCACCGCAAGAACCCTTCATCACTGCTACTATGAAAGAAGTTGATGAACTGGCAGAACTGGACATCGAGGTCATTGCTCTGGATTGTACCAAGCGTGAACGCTATGATGGTTTGGAGATTCAAGAGTTCATTCGTCAGGTTAAGGAAAAATATCCTAACCAGCTCTTGATGGCTGATACAAGTACTTTCGAGGAAGGATTGGCAGCCGTTGAAGCAGGAATTGACTTTGTCGGAACAACCTTATCAGGATACACATCTTACAGTCCTAAAGTGGATGGTCCCGATTTTGAATTGATCAAAAAACTCTGTGATGCTGGTGTAGATGTCATTGCAGAAGGAAAAATTCATACACCAGAACAAGCCAAACAAATCCTAGGATATGGAGTGCGAGGTATTGTTGTTGGTGGCGCTATTACTAGACCAAAAGAGATTACAGAACGCTTTGTTGCTGGTCTCAAATAAGATGTAAGGGGGAATTTTATGTTTAAAGTTTTACAAAAAGTTGGAAAAGCTTTTATGTTACCTATAGCTATACTTCCTGCAGCAGGTCTACTTTTGGGGATTGGTGGTGCACTTTCAAACCCAACCACGATAGCAACTTATCCAATACTAGACAATAGTTTTTTTCAATCAATATTCCAAGTAATGAGCTCTGCAGGAGAGGTTGTATTCAGTAATTTATCACTACTTCTCTGTGTGGGATTATGTATTGGCTTAGCGAAACGAGATAAAGGAACCGCTGCGCTAGCAGGAGTAACTGGTTACTTAGTTATGACTGCAACGATTAAAGCTCTGGTAAAACTTTTTATGGCAGAAGGATCTGCAATTGATACTGGAGTTATTGGAGCATTAGTTGTCGGAATAGTTGCCGTATATTTGCACAATCGATATAACAATATTCAATTACCTTCCGCTTTAGGATTCTTTGGGGGTTCACGCTTCGTTCCTATTGTTACATCGTTCTCTTCTATCTTAATTGGCTTTGTCTTCTTTGTTATTTGGCCACCTTTTCAACAACTTCTTGTTTCTACAGGTGGATATATTTCTCAGGCGGGTCCAATTGGAACTTTTCTATATGGATTTTTAATGAGACTTTCTGGAGCAGTAGGCTTACATCATATGATTTACCCTATGTTTTGGTATACTGAACTTGGTGGTGTTGAAACTGTTGCAGGACAAACAGTGGTTGGAGCTCAAAAAATATTTTTTGCTCAATTAGCCGACCCGACTCATTCTGGATTATTTACAGAAGGAACAAGGTTTTTTGCAGGTCGTTTCTCAACAATGATGTTCGGTTTACCGGCTGCCTGTTTAGCGATGTACCATAGTGTTCCTAAAAATCGTCGTAAAAAATACGCGGGTCTGTTTTTTGGAGTTGCTTTAACATCTTTTATTACCGGTATTACAGAACCAATTGAATTTATGTTTCTATTTGTCAGTCCGGTTCTATATGTTGTACACGCATTCCTTGATGGTGTCAGCTTCTTTATTGCAGACGTCTTAAATATTTCAATAGGAAACACATTCTCAGGAGGTGTAATCGATTTTACTTTATTTGGAATTTTGCAGGGGAACGCTAAAACGAATTGGGTTCTTCAGATTCCATTTGGACTTATTTGGAGTGTTCTGTATTATATTGTTTTTAGATGGTTCATTACTCAATTCAACGTTCTAACGCCAGGACGAGGAGAAGAAGTAGATTCTAAAGAAATTTCTGAATCCACAGATTCAACTTCAAATACTGCAGATCATTTAAAACAGGATAGCCTACAAATTATCAGAGCGTTGGGTGGATCAAATAATATAGAAGATGTAGATGCTTGTGTGACACGTTTACGTGTAGCTGTAAAAGAAGTTCATCAAGTTGATAAAGCACTTTTAAAACAAATTGGTGCAGTTGATGTCTTAGAAGTGAAGGGTGGTATTCAAGCAATATATGGAGCAAAAGCAATCTTATATAAAAATAGTATTAATGAAATTTTAGGTGTAGATGATTAATACTCAATGAAAATCAAAGAGCAAACTGGGAAGCTAGGCGCAGGCTATACTTGAGTACGCCAAGGCGAAGCTGGCATGGTTTGAAGAGATTTTCGAAGAGTATAAGTACTTACTGACTTAATAAAAAACAGAGGAGAGTGGTGGAAGCGTCGGATAAAATGAAAACGTATACAGATGCAAACTTGCTCATTATCCAATATGGATACGCTTATAAATAGGAGAATACAAATGAAATTTAGAAAACTAGCTTGTACAGTGCTTGCGGGTGCTGCGATTCTTGGTCTTGCTGCTTGTGGAAATTCTGGCGGAAGTAAAGATGCTGCAAAATCTGGTAGCGACAGCGGAAAAACAGAAATCACTTGGTGGGCATTCCCAGTATTTACCCAAGAAAAAACTGGTGACGGTGTTGGAACTTATGAAAAATCAATCATCGAAGCGTTTGAAAAAGCAAACCCAGATATAAAAGTGAAATTGGAAACCATCGACTTCAAGTCAGGTCCTGAAAAAATCACAACAGCCATCGAAGCAGGAACAGCTCCAGACGTACTTTTTGACGCACCAGGACGTATCATCCAATATGGTAAAAATGGTAAATTGGCTGACTTGAATGACCTCTTCACAGATGACTTTGTTAAAGATGTCAACAATGAAAACATTGTAAAAGCAAGTAAGGCTGGAGACAAAGCCTACATGTATCCAATCAGTTCAGCACCATTCTACATGGCTATGAACAAGAAAATGTTGGAAGATGCTGGAGTTGCGAACCTTGTAAAAGAAGGTTGGACAACAGACGACTTTGAGAAAGTTTTGAAAGCGCTTAAAGACAAAGGCTACACACCAGGTTCATTGTTCAGTTCTGGTCAAGGGGGAGACCAAGGAACACGTGCCTTCATCTCAAACCTTTACGGCGGTTCTGTAACAGATAAAGATGTAACAAAATATACAACTGATGATCCTAAATTCGTCAAAGGTCTTGAAAAAGCAGCTAGCTGGATCAAAGACGGTTTGTTGAACAACGGTTCACAATTTGACGGTGGAGCAGATATCCAAAACTTTGCCAACGGTCAAACATCTTACACAATCCTTTGGGCGCCAGCTCAAAACGGTATCCAAGCTAAACTCTTGGAAGCAAGTAAAGTAGAAGTGGTAGAAGTACCATTCCCATCAGATTCAGGTAAACCAGCTCTTGAATACCTTGTAAACGGATTTGCAGTATTCAACAACAAAGACGACAAGAAAGTTGCAGCATCTAAGAAATTCGTTCAATTCATCGCGGATGACAAAGAATGGGGTCCAAAAGACGTTGTTCGTACAGGTGCCTTCCCAGTTCGTACTTCATTTGGAAAACTTTATGAAGATAAACGTATGGAAACAATCAGTGGTTGGACTAAATACTACTCACCATACTACAATACAATTGATGGTTTTGCAGAAATGAGAACTCTATGGTTCCCAATGTTGCAATCAGTTTCAAATGGCGATCAAAAACCAGCGGATGCTTTAAAAGCCTTCACTGAAAAAGCTAACGAAACAATTAAAAAAGCTACAAAACAATAAGCACTGAATCAGATTGACTCCTCCCTTTTCCCTGTGCATAATCTATGTAAGAAAAGGGAGGATTTTATTTGAAATATCAGAAACTGTCACGAAATTAAAATGAAGTTCTTACATAAGCGAATCTTAAAAAATTTCATTTTGATTTTAAAACTGTTCAAGAAAATCCAAAATATTCTATTTGTGAAAGAGAGGTGCCGACTGTGAAAGTCAATAAAATTCGTATGCGGGAAACAGTGATTTCCTACGCTTTCTTAGCACCAGTATTATTCTTCTTTGTCATCTTTGTATTGGTTCCTATGATTATGGGATTCATTACAAGTTTCTTTAACTATTCAATGACTAAATTTGAGTTTGTGGGATTGGACAACTACATTCGTATGTTTAAAGACCCTGTCTTTATGAAGTCTTTGATTAACACAGTTATTTTGGTTGTTGGATCTGTACCGATTGTTGTTCTCTTTTCGCTCTTTGTGGCGTCGCAAACCTACCATCAAAATGCTATTGCCAGATCTTTCTACCGTTTCGTCTTCTTCCTTCCTGTTGTAACAGGTAGTGTTGCCGTAACAGTTGTTTGGAAATGGATTTATGACCCATTATCAGGGATTCTAAACTTTGTCCTTAAGTCAAGCCATATCATCAGCCAGAATATTTCTTGGTTGGGAGATAAACACTGGGCATTACTGGCAATTATGATTATCCTCTTGACAACTTCAGTTGGTCAACCAATCATCCTCTACATAGCTGCTATGGGGAATATTGACAATTCACTGGTTGAAGCGGCTCGTGTAGACGGTGCAACTGAATTTCAAGTTTTCTGGAAGATTAAATGGCCAAGCCTTCTTCCAACAACTCTCTACATCGCAATCATCACAACAATTAACTCATTTCAAGTTTTCGCCTTGATTCAACTATTAACATCTGGTGGGCCAAACTACTCAACAAGTACCTTGATGTACTACCTGTACGAAAAAGCCTTCCAATTGACAGAATACGGCTATGCCAACACAATTGGTGTCTTCTTGGCAGTCATGATTGCGATCGTAAGTTTTGTTCAATTTAAAGCACTCGGAAACGACGTAGAATATTAAAGAAAGGAGACGGCTATGCAATCTACACAAAAGAAACCTTTAACAGCTTTCACTGTTATTTCAACTATTATTTTGCTCTTGTTGACCGTGCTGTTTATCTTTCCATTCTACTGGATTTTGACAGGGGCATTCAAATCACAACCTGATACAATCGTTATTCCTCCTCAGTGGTTCCCTAAAATGCCAACCATGGAAAACTTCCAACAACTTATGGTGCAAAACCCTGCTATGCAGTGGATGTGGAACTCTGTGTTTATCTCATTGGTAACCATGTTTTTGGTCTGTGCGACCTCTTCTCTAGCAGGTTATGTATTGGCTAAAAAACGTTTCTATGGTCAACGCATTCTTTTTGCAATCTTTATTGCAGCCATGGCTCTTCCAAAACAAGTTGTCCTTGTACCATTGGTACGTATCGTCAACTTCATGGGAATCCATGATACACTTTGGGCAGTTATCTTGCCTTTGATTGGATGGCCATTCGGGGTCTTCCTCATGAAACAATTTAGTGAAAATATCCCAACAGAGTTGCTTGAGTCAGCTAAAATCGACGGTTGTGGTGAGATTCGTACTTTCTGGAGCGTAGCCTTCCCGATTGTGAAACCAGGATTTGCAGCCCTTGCAATCTTTACCTTCATCAATACATGGAACGACTACTTCATGCAGTTGGTTATGTTGACTTCACGTCAAAACTTGACCATCTCACTCGGGGTTGCAACTATGCAAGCTGAAATGGCAACCAACTATGGTTTGATAATGGCAGGTGCCGCTCTTGCAGCAGTTCCAATCGTAACAGTCTTCCTAGTCTTCCAAAAATCCTTCACTCAGGGTATTACTATGGGAGCGGTCAAAGGTTAATACTCTGCGAAAATTGAATTCAAACTACGTCAGCGTCACCTTGCCATACTTAAGTATTGCCTGCGGTTAGCTTCCTAGTTTGTTCTTCAATTTTCATTGAGTATAGGAAAATAAATCTATCAAGATACAGAAATATATTTTATAGATTTAGAGAATATAGAGGTTATAAGTGTCTACAAAATGTTGGGTATTTTCTTACCTTGGAGATTTTGTTAGACACTTATAAACTTAAGAATGATTTTAGTTAACTATCAGAAACGAAGGAAAGAGTATGATTTTTGACGATTTGAAAAACATCACCTTTTACAAAGGAATTCATCCCAATCTAGACAAGGCTATCGACTATCTCTACCAGCACCGTAAGGATTATTTCGAATTAGGTAAGTATGAGATTGACGGGGACAAGGTCTTTCTAGTTGTTCAGGAAAATGTCCTCAATCAAGCTGAAAATGATCAATTTGAGCATCATAAAAACTATGCAGATTTGCATTTGCTGGTAGAAGGACATGAATATTCGAGCTACGGTTCACGTATCAAAGACGAGGCAGTAGCATTCGACGAAGCAAGTGACATTGGCTTTGTTCATTGTCATGAACATTACCCACTCTTGTTGGGTTATCACAATTTTGCGATTTTCTTCCCAGGAGAACCTCACCAGCCAAATGGCTATGCAGGTATGGAAGAGAAGGTTCGCAAATATCTCTTTAAAATTTTGATTGATTAAAAAATCAGGAGGAGCAAACATGGCACAAAAAGGAGTAAGCCTTATCAAGGCAGCATTTGATACAGATAACTTTCTCATGCGTTTTAGTGAGAAGGTCTTGGATATCGTCACAGCTAATCTTCTTTTTGTCGTCTCTTGTTTGCCCATCGTGACGATTGGAGTGGCTAAAATTAGCCTCTACGAGACTATGTTTGAGATTAAGAAGAGCAGACGTGTGCCTGTCTTTAAAATCTATCTAAGAGCTTTCAAGCAAAATCTGAAGCTAGGTCTTCAGTTAGGTTTGCTGGAGTTAGGCATTGTTTCATTAAGCCTTCTAGATCTCTATCTCTTCTGGGGTCAGACAGCTATGCCTTTCCAAATGGTGAAAGCTATTTGTCTAGGCGTTCTTATCTTCCTCACTATCGTGATGTTGGCTAGCTATCCCATCGCTGCACGCTATGATTTGACTTGGAAAGAAGTGCTGCAAAAAGGACTTATCTTGGCAAGTTTTAACTTTCCTTGGTTCTTCCTCATGTTAGCTATTCTCTTTCTTATTGTGATGGTTCTTTATCTGTCCGCCTTCAGTTTACTTTTAGGTGGCTCAGCCTTCCTGCTTTTTGGGTTTGGACTCTTGGTCTTTATCCAGACTGGATTGATGGAGAAAATTTTCGCAAAATACCAATAGGATGGCTTGTTTCTGAAACTACTTTCAAGCCCTAAACATTTCAAAATTCATATCGAAACTAAAATCTAAGTGTACACAAGATATTGAAAGCGTTTTTCATAAGGTGTATACTAAACACGTAAAGAATAAATCCTGCTTTTAGCAGAAAAAAAGAAATCTTAGGAGAAAATCTATGTCAGATTTAAAAAAATACGAAGGTGTCATTCCAGCCTTCTACGCATGTTATGATGATCAAGGAGAAGTAAGTCCAGAGCGTACGCGTGCCTTGGTGGAATACTTCATTGATAAAGGTGTTCAAGGTCTTTATGTTAATGGTTCTTCTGGTGAATGTATCTACCAAAGTGTTGAAGACCGCAAGTTAATCTTGGAAGAAGTCATGGCAGTTGCCAAAGGGAAATTGACCATTATTGCTCACGTAGCTTGCAATAATACTAAAGATAGTATGGAACTTGCTCGCCACGCAGAAAGCTTAGGAGTAGATGCTATTGCAACGATTCCGCCGATTTATTTCCGCTTGCCAGAATACTCAGTTGCTAAATACTGGAACGATATCAGTTCTGCAGCTCCAAATACAGACTACGTGATTTACAACATTCCTCAATTAGCTGGTGTTGCTTTGACGCCAAGTCTCTACACTGAAATGTTGAAGAATCCACGTGTTATTGGTGTTAAGAACTCTTCTATGCCAGTTCAAGATATCCAAACCTTTGTGAGCCTTGGTGGCGAAGACCATATCGTCTTCAACGGTCCAGATGAACAGTTCTTAGGTGGTCGTCTCATGGGAGCTAAAGCTGGTATCGGTGGTACATATGGTGCGATGCCAGAACTCTTCTTGAAACTCAACAAATTAATTGCTGATAAAGACTTGGAAACAGCACGTAAATTACAATACGCTATCAACGCTATCATTGGTAAACTCACTTCTGCACATGGAAATATGTACGGTGTCATCAAAGAGGTCTTGAAGATCAATGAAGGACTGAACATTGGCTCTGTTCGTTCACCATTGACACCAGTGACTGAAGAAGATCGTCCAGTTGTAGAAGCAGCTGCAGCCTTGATTCGTGAAACCAAGGAGCGCTTCCTCTAATCCATAAGGAGGTATTTATGACACACTACGTTGCAATTGATATCGGTGGAACAAATATCAAATATGGTTTGATCGACCAAGAAGGCCAACTTGTTGAATCGCATGAAATGCCAACAGAGGCGCATAAAGGTGGACCTCATATCTTACAAAAGACCAAAGATATCGTAGCCAGCTATTTAGAAAAAGGCCCAGTAGCAGGAGTTGCTATTTCTTCTGCTGGGATGGTGGATCCTGATAAGGGGGAAATTTTCTATGCTGGCCCTCAGATTCCTAACTATGCTGAAACTCAGTTTAAAAAAGAAATTGAGAGTACCTTTGAAATCCCTTGCGAGATTGAAAATGACGTCAACTGTGCAGGTCTTGCTGAAGCGGTATCTGGTTCAGGCAAGGGAGCGAGTGTCACCCTTTGCTTGACCATTGGAACCGGTATCGGTGGTTGTTTGATTATGGATGGGAAAGTCTTCCATGGATTTAGCAATTCAGCCTGCGAAGTTGGTTATATGCATATGCAGGATGGAGCTTTCCAGGATCTCGCTTCTACCACAGCCTTGGTAGAATATGTGGCAGCAGCTCATGGTGATTCAGTTGAACAGTGGAATGGCCGACGCATCTTTAAGGAAGCCACTGAAGGCAACAAGATTTGTATGGCTGGTATTGACCGGATGGTAGATTACCTTGGGAAAGGTCTGGCTAATATTTGCTACGTTGCTAATCCAGAAGTGGTCATTCTCGGTGGCGGTATCATGGGACAAGAGGCTATCCTCAAACCCAAAATCCGTACAGCCTTGAAAGAAGCCTTGGTACCAAGCCTAGCTGAAAAAACACGATTAGAATTTGCCCATCACCAAAACACAGCAGGTATGTTGGGTGCTTATTATCATTTTAAAACAAAACAATCCTAGTTTGGTTCAACCAAACTAGGATTTTCTAATCAAATTCCCTTGATTTTCTTTATAATTGTGAGATAATAAATAAAATATATAAAGGAGTTATATAAAATGGCTATAGCGAATTCAAGTAAAATTGTAACCTTCCAAGCTAATAGAGAATTGGTAAATGATGCCATGGAAGTGTTAAAAGAACAAAATCTCTCTCTTTCATCGGCACTCAGATTATTTTTAAAGAATGTTGCCGTAACAAATGAAGTAGATTTACTGAGTGAAGAGGAATTAGAGAAGGAGTATTTGTTTAGACAATTACAAGCAGAAGTTCAAGAAAGTTATGCCAAGATTGAGGCTGGAAATTACTTGACAGATGAGGATGTCGTGACACGCTATGGATTATAAAAAATATCGGATTTTGTATTCTCCTAAAGTGATTGATAGTCTGGATAAAATATATCAGTATATAGCAGAGGAAATCGGTTCTGTAGAGGCTGCGAGACGAAAAGTGGCGAGTATTAGAAAAGATATTAATCGGCTAGAAATTTTCCCCCAAGCTGGATTTGATGCTGATGAAAAATTTGGTAAGAAATTAGATCCTCGCTACCAAACGCGAGGATTGACCTTGAGTAAGGATTACATCGTATTATATACAATTGTTGAGGATACCGTCAGACTTGCTTATTTACTCCCTTCAAAAAGTGATTACATGAAATTATTCAAGACTAAGTCAAGATATGACTAATTCATAATTTTGAAGAGGTATGTTTGGTGATGAATAAAAATCCTAGTTTGGCTAAGCCAAACTAGGATTTTCTGACGCGTTTTTGTCTACGATAGCCGTTGAGTTTTTTATTTTCCCAATAGCTATTAAAGATTTTCTCCTTGCTTTCACGATTGATTTCCAAAAAGTAGGCATAAATTAAATCGATAAAGAAGAGCATAGGAAGTTGAGCGGATATTCGTTGGATGTAGGAGGATTGACTATGGGTGGCTACAAGAACAGTCTCTGTATAGGTCTGGCTATCTTTATTGGGAACACTTGTAAAAAGTACAGTTTTTGCCCCCATCTCCTTAGCATCTAATAGACTGTCTAAAATAGAAGGCGTTGAGCCAGAAAGTGAGAAACCCAGTACTAGACAATTCTCATCCATAATACTGGTTGTCCAAGCAAAGCCATCTTGATCGGTCAAAGCCTCGCAGACAACACCTAGACGCATGAAGCGCAATTTCATTTCACGAGCGACAAGGCCAGAACTCCCTGTCCCAAAGAAGTAGACACGCTCAGCATCTTCGATTAGCTGGGCGATTCGTTCCAGTTGTTCTTCGTCAATCAAGTCCTGTGTTTGTTCTCTCATGTTGCTATAACTTCTGAGGACTCGTTTTGTCAGTGGACTGTGTTTGTGAGAATGGGTGTCTTGTTTCTCTGCTTGATGTTGGTATTGGAAAATAAATTCTCGGTAGCCAGTAAAGCCACACTTTTTAGCAAAGCGAGTTAGTGCAGCCTGAGAGATATGTAATTTTTGAGTGACCTGTTGGGAAGATAAATCATCTGTAATCGTTTCAGCTTGCAAAAAATAGCGAGCGATTTCTTGCTCAAGGTCTGTCATTTCTTCAAAATGTGAATCAATGACAGTTGCGATATCTGGTTTGTCCATAGGGAAGGCTCCTTTAAATGAGTCGTATTGGAAAAAGACTAGATTATTGAACTTTTACATTCATTATAACATATAATATAGGGATGAATAAATAAAAACGTATCTTACCTTAAAAACGAAAAAAGCTTCTTTCTTTTCCATAATTTTCTGCTCAAATTATGGTACAATGAAGAGTAAGATTTTAAATAGAAATGAGACTGATTTGTATGAGAAAATTTAACAGCCATTCGATTCCGATTCGGCTTAATTTATTGTTTTCAATCGTCATTTTGCTCTTTATGGCCATCATTGGTCGTCTGCTTTATATGCAGGTTTTGAACAAGGATTTTTATGAGACAAAATTAGCATCTGCTAGTAAAACAAAGGTGACCACTAGCTCGGCCCGGGGCGAAATTTATGATGCCAGCGGCAAGCCTTTGGTTGAAAATACTGTGAAACAAGTTGTTTCCTTTACCCGAAACAACAAAATGACGGCTGCAGATTTGAAAGAAACAGCCAAGAAGTTGCTGGCTTATGTGGGAGTTTCTTCTCCAACATTGACTGATAGACAGTTGGCGGACTATTACCTAGCAGATCAAGATGTCTATAAGAAAGCAGTGGAAAGTTTACCACGTGAGAAGCGATTTGATTCTGATGGCAATCAATTATCTGAATCCGAGCTTTACAATAATACTGTTGAAAGTATCTATCCAAGCCAATTGGCCTACTCGGATGACGAAAAGAAAGAAATTTACCTCTTTAGCCAACTCAATGCAGTTGGAAATTTTGCGACAGGGACCATTGCGACAGACTCCTTGACAGATACTCAGATTGCCTTGATTGCTTCGGCTTCTAAGAATTTACCTGGTATCAGTATTTCAACTTCGTGGGATCGAAAGGTTTTAGAGACTTCACTTTCGTCTATAGTAGGAAGTGTATCCAGTGAAAAAGCTGGTCTTCCAGCTGAAGAAGCAGATGCTTATATCAAAAAGGGGTATTCTTTAAATGACCGTGTTGGGACTTCTTATCTAGAAAAACAATATGAAGAAACCTTGCAAGGGAAACGCTCGGTGAAAGAAATTCATCTTGATAAACATGGCAACATGGAAAGTGTCGAGAATATTGAAGATGGTACCAAAGGGAATAATATTAAACTGACTATTGATTTGGCCTTCCAAGATAGCGTGGACAATCTGCTTAAGAGCTATTTCAATTCCGAACTGGGAAATGGAGGAGCCAAGTATTCTGAAGGTGTGTATGCAGTTGCTTTGAACCCAAAAACAGGTGCGGTTTTGTCTATGTCAGGACTCAAACATGACTTGAAAACGGGAGATTTAACACCTGATTCCTTGGGAACAGTAACCAATGTCTTTGTCCCGGGTTCGGTTGTCAAGGCGGCGACCATCAGCTCTGGTTGGGAGAATGGAGTCTTATCAGGGAATCAGACCTTGACAGACCAACCGATTGTCTTCCAAGGTTCAGCTCCAATTAATTCTTGGTATACTCAAGCCTACGGTTCATTCCCGATTACAGCTGTGGAAGCCTTGGAGTATTCTTCTAATACCTACATGGTCCAAACGGCTTTGGGCATCATGGGTCAAACTTATCAACCTAATATGTTTGTTGGAACCAGCAATTTGGAATCAGCTATGGGGAAACTTCGTGCGACATTTGCTGAATATGGTCTTGGAGCTTCAACGGGTATTGATCTTCCGGATGAATCTACAGGATTTACCCCTAAGGAATATGACTTTGCCAATTACATTACCAATGCCTTTGGCCAGTTTGATAACTACACCCCTATGCAATTAGCCCAGTACGTTGGAACTATTGCCAACAACGGTGTTCGGATTGCCCCCCACATTGTCGAGGGGATTTATGGAAACAACGAACAAGGTGGCTTAGGGAACTTAATCCAATCTATTGAAACCAAGGAAATGAATAAAATTAATATTTCTGAGTCTGATGTTTCCATCCTCCAACAAGGCTTTTATCAAGTGTCACATGGTGGTAGTGCTTTGACAACCGGTCGTGCCTTTTCAAATGGCGCAGCGGTATCCATTAGTGGAAAAACAGGTACTGCTGAAAGTTATGTTGAGGGCGGTCAAAAAGCTAACAATACTAATGCTGTGGCCTATGCACCATCAGATAATCCTCAAATCGCTGTAGCTGTTGTCTTCCCTCATAACACCAACCTTACAAATGGTGTCGGACCTTCCATTGCGCGCGATATTATCAACCTCTATAACCAACATCATCCAATGAATTAGAAAGGAACGTATGCTTTATCCAACACCTATTGCTAAGCTAATTGACAGTTATTCGAAGTTACCGGGTATCGGGATTAAGACGGCTACCCGTCTGGCCTTCTATACTATTGGAATGTCTGATGACGATGTCAATGAATTTGCTAAAAATCTCCTTTCTGCTAAGAGAGAGCTGACCTACTGTTCCATCTGCGGTCGCCTGACTGATGACGATCCTTGCTCTATCTGTATCGATCCGACTCGTGACCAGACAACGATTTTAGTTCTCGAAGATAGTCGCGATGTGGCAGCCATGGAGAATATCCAAGAATACCACGGGCTCTATCATGTCTTACATGGTCTTATTTCTCCCATGAATGGTATCAGTCCAGATGATATCAATCTCAAGAGCCTTATGACTCGTCTTATGGATAGTGAAGTTTCAGAAGTGATTGTGGCGACCAATGCTACAGCGGACGGGGAAGCGACTTCGATGTATCTTTCACGTTTGCTCAAGCCAGCTGGTATCAAGGTTACGCGTCTAGCGCGAGGTCTCGCTGTCGGAGCGGATATTGAGTATGCGGACGAAGTGACACTCTTACGAGCCATTGAAAATCGGACAGAGCTGTAAGTCTAGACAAATTAACAAACTCAATTCATTTATATAAAAATCACGGAGACCGACAGTTGTTTTATCGGTCTCTTTTTAGATTTCTTGAGCACCAGCATCAGGTTCAAGTTTCAAAAAAGAAGCAAATATGATATACTAAAGAACGAGTATTCTATTAGAATTGGAACAAATAATATGAAACAAACGATTATTCTTTTATACGGTGGACGTAGTGCAGAGCGTGAAGTCTCTGTTCTTTCAGCTGAGAGTGTGATGCGTGCGGTCAACTACGACCGTTTCACAGTCAAGACTTTCTTCATCAGCCAGTCAGGTGACTTTATTAAAACGCAAGAATTTAGCCAGACTCCAGGTCAAGAGTATCGTCTTATGACCAATGAAACCATTGATTGGGATAAGAAAGTTGCACCAAGTGCTATCTACGAAGAAGGTGCAGTGGTCTTTCCAGTCCTTCATGGTCCGATGGGAGAGGATGGCTCTGTTCAAGGCTTCCTCGAAGTTTTGAAAATGCCGTATGTCGGATGTAATATCTTGTCATCTAGCCTTGCCATGGACAAAATCACGACCAAACGTGTGTTAGAATCTGTCGGGATTGCCCAAGTTCCTTATGTGGCCATTGTCGAAGGTGATGATGTGACTGCTAAAATTGCCGAAGTTGAAGAAAAATTGACTTATCCAGTCTTCACAAAACCGTCAAACATGGGTTCTAGTGTCGGTATTTCTAAATCTGAAAATCAAGAAGAACTCCGCCAAGCTTTGGAACTTGCCTTCCGATATGACAGCCGTGTCTTGGTTGAGCAAGGAGTGAATGCCCGTGAAATCGAGGTTGGTCTCTTGGGTAACTACGATGTTAAGAGCACGCTGCCAGGAGAAGTTGTCAAGGATGTTGCCTTTTACGACTATGACGCCAAGTATATTGACAACAAGATTACCATGGATATCCCAGCCAAAATCAGTGATGATGTGGTAGCTGTCATGCGTCAGAATGCAGAAACAGCCTTCCGTGCGATTGGTGGCCTCGGTCTATCTCGTTGCGATTTCTTCTATACAGATAAGGGAGAGATTTTCCTCAACGAGCTCAATACCATGCCAGGTTTCACCCAGTGGTCAATGTATCCACTTCTTTGGGACAATATGGGAATCAGCTACCCAGAACTAATCGAGCGTTTGGTTGACCTTGCCAAGGAAAGTTTTGACAAGCGCGAAGCGCATTTGCTATAAAATGAAAGAGAGGGTAGAAGCCAGAACCATCACTGAAAGGTGACTAGAGTTCTCGAGCTTCGACCCTTTTTAAAGGAGTAGAAATGAAATTAACAATCCATGAAGTGGCTCAAGTTGTAGGAGCTAAAAATGATATTAGCATCTTTGAGAACACCCAGTTAGAGAAGGCTGAGTTTGACAGTCGCTTAATTGCGACGGGGGACTTGTTTGTGCCCCTCAAAGGTGCGCGTGACGGTCATGACTTTATCGAAACAGCTTTTGAAAATGGCGCTGCTGTAACCCTGTCTGAGAAAGAGGTTGCAAATCATCCCTATATTCTAGTAGATAATGTCTTGACTGCCTTTCAAACCCTAGCTGCATACTATCTTGAAAAAACAGCAGTTGATGTCTTTGCTGTCACAGGTTCAAATGGTAAAACAACGACCAAGGATATGTTAGCTCACTTGCTATTAACAACTTACAAAACCTACAAAACACAAGGCAACTACAATAATGAGATTGGCCTTCCTTACACAGTTCTCCATATGCCTGAAGGAACAGAAAAGTTGGTCTTGGAGATGGGACAGGATCACTTGGGAGATATTCATCTCTTGTCAGAATTGGCTCGTCCAAAAACAGCCATCGTGACCTTGGTTGGAGAAGCCCATTTGGCTTTTTTCAAAGACCGTTCTGAAATTGCTAAAGGAAAAATGCAAATTGCAGACGGGATGTCTTCGAATTCCTTGCTTTTAGCGCCAGCTGACACTATTGTAGAGGACTACTTGCCAACTGATAAAAAGGTAGTTCGTTTTGGCCAAGGAGCAGAGTTGGAAATTACCGACTTGGTTGAGCGTAAGGATAGCTTGACCTTTAAGGCCAATTTCTTGGAGCAACCCCTTGATTTGCCAGTGACTGGTAAGTACAATGCCACCAATGCTATGATTGCATCCTATGTTGCCCTGCAAGAAGGAGTTCCAGAGGAGCAAATTCGTCAGGCCTTCCAAAATCTTGAATTGACGCGTAACCGTACCGAGTGGAAGAAAGCGGCCAATGGAGCAGATATTCTGTCTGACGTATACAATGCCAATCCAACTGCTATGAAGCTGATTTTAGAGACTTTCTCTGCCATTCCAGCCAACGAAGGTGGCAAGAAAATCGCTGTCTTGGCGGACATGAAGGAACTTGGTGACCAGTCTATTCAACTCCATAATCAGATGATTTTGAGCCTTTCTCCAGATGTGCTTGATACAGTTATTTTCTATGGAGAAGACATTGCAGAATTGGCCCAATTGGCTAGTCAAATGTTCCCAATCGGCCACGTTTACTACTTCAAGAAAACAGAAAACCAAGACCAATTTGAAGACCTAGTTAAGCAGGTCAAAGAAAGCCTTGGAGTGCATGACCAAATCCTGCTCAAGGGCTCTAACTCTATGAATTTGGCCAAGTTGGTAGAAAGTTTAGAAAATGAAGCTAAGTGATTTTGTCAAACATTTACGTATTTCTAAATTCATTTTTCTTAAGTAGCATGGTATAATAAAATGCAGGAAAATTTTGAAACATGAGGAAGACTAGATGAATTTATGGGATATTTTCTTTACGACCCAAGCAACAGAGCCACCCAAGTTTGATCTTTTTTGGTATGTCAGTATATTTACACTCTTGGCCTTGACCTTTTATACAGCCTATCGTTATCGTGAAAAGAAGGCTTATCAACGATTTTTCCAAATCTTGCAGGCAGTTCAGTTAATCCTTCTTTATGGATGGTACGGGGTTAATCATATGCCATTGTCAGAAAGCTTACCCTTTTACCATTGCCGTATGGCTATGTTTGTGGTGCTTTTGCTTCCTGGTCAGTCTAAATATAGGCAGTATTTTGCATTACTAGGAACATTTGGGACATTAGCTGCCTTTGTTTATCCAGTGCCAGATCCCTATCCTTTCCCACATATTGCCATTTTGTCCTTTATCTTTGGGCACTTAGCTCTCTTGGGGAACTCACTGGTTTATCTCTTGAGACAGTACGATGCGAGAATGCTAGATGTGAAAAGAATTTTTCTCATGACCTTTGCATTAAATGCCTTGATTTTTGTGGTCAATTTAGTAACAGGTGGAGATTACGGATTCTTGACAAAACCGCCATTGGTTGGAGACCATGGCTTAGTAGCTAATTATTTAATCGTTTCTCTAGCCTTATCAGCAGCGATTACGTTAACAAAGAAAATCTTGGAACTATTTTTAGAACAAGAAGCAGAAAAAATGATTGCAAAGAAAGCTTGATTTTAAGCTTTCTTTTTTTCATAAATCTGATTTTTTATAACTTGTTTGGAAAATAAAAAAAGCTGAGGAACGAATGTGAAAAAATGGTAAGTAAATTTAGGAAAAACTAAGCACGATTGGATTTTTTGTGTTATAATATTCTGTGAATAGCTATGCCCTATTTTAGCTATTTTGAATAGAAGTTTGAAACTTGGAAGAGAGAGGATGCGATGTAATGGCTAGAGATGGTTTTTTTACAGGCTTAGATATCGGAACTAATTCGATTAAAGTATTGGTTGCCGAACTTAGAAATGGTGAACTTAATGTAATTGGTGTAAGTAATGCCAAGAGTAAAGGTGTAAAGGATGGGATTATCGTTGATATCGAAGCAGCAGCAACTGCTATCAAGTCAGCTATTTCCCAAGCAGAAGAGAAAGCTGGCATTTCAATCAAATCAGTGAATGTTGGTTTGCCTGGAAATCTTTTGCAAGTAGAACCAACTCAAGGTATGATTCCAGTTACATCTGATACAAAAGAAATTACAGATCAAGATGTTGAAAATGTTGTTAAATCAGCCTTGACAAAGAGTATGACACCAGATCGTGAAGTCATTACTTTTATTCCAGAAGAATTTATCGTAGATGGTTTCCAAGGTATTCGTGACCCGCGTGGCATGATGGGTGTTCGTCTTGAAATGCGTGGTTTGCTTTACACAGGTCCCCGTACTATTCTTCACAATTTACGTAAGACAGTTGAGCGCTCAGGTGTTCAAGTTGAAAATATTATTATTTCGCCATTGGCTTTGGTTCGTTCAGTCTTGAACGAAGGTGAGCGTGAATTTGGAGCTACTGTGATTGATATGGGAGCAGGTCAAACAACTGTTGCTACAATCCGTAACCAAGAACTCCAGTTTACAAATATTCTTCAAGAAGGTGGAGATTATGTCACAAAAGATATCTCTAAAGTCTTGAAGACTTCACAAAAACTAGCTGAAGGATTGAAATTGAACTATGGTGAAGCCTACCCTTCACTTGCAAGTAATGAAACCTTCCAAGTTGAAGTGATTGGTGAAGTAGAGCCTGTTGAGGTTACAGAAAGCTACCTAGCAGAGATTATTTCAGCTCGCATTAAACACATTTTTGAACAAATCAAACAAGAGTTGGAAAGAAGACATTTGTTGGATCTTCCAGGTGGGATTGTTCTGATTGGTGGAAATGCTATTTTACCAGGTATTGTAGAACTTGCGCAGGAAGTATTTGGCGTTGGTGTTAAACTTTACGTTCCAAATCAAGTTGGAATCCGTAACCCTGCCTTCGCTCATGTGATTAGCTTATCTGAATTTGCTGGTCAATTGACTGAAGTGCATTTGTTAGCACAACGAGCAGTCAAGGGTGAGGATACTTTGCGTCACCAACCAATTAATTTTGGTGGGATGATTCAACGTGTTACGCAGGTAGCACAACCTACCCCTATTCAACCAGTTCAAAATACTGAGGTAGAGCAATCAGCTTCTACGAACGTAGTTGCTCCAAAAGAAGATAAAGTATCTTCTCAAAATAAACCAAAAATCGCAGATCGCTTCCGTGGTTTAATTGGAAGTATGTTTGATGAATAAAAGAGGAAAAATAAACTATGACATTTTCATTTGATACAGCGGCTGCTCAAGGTGCAGTGATTAAAGTAATCGGTGTTGGTGGAGGTGGTGGTAACGCCATTAACCGCATGGTTGACGAAGGTGTTGCAGGCGTAGAATTTATCGCAGCAAACACAGATGTACAAGCTTTGAGTAGTACAAAAGCTGAGACTGTAATTCAGTTAGGTCCTAAATTGACTCGTGGTTTGGGTGCTGGCGGTCGACCTGAAATCGGTCAAAAGGCAGCCGAAGAAAGCGAAGAAGCCTTGACTCAAGCTATTACTGGAGCAGATATGGTCTTCATCACTGCAGGTATGGGAGGTGGCTCAGGTACGGGTGCAGCTCCTGTTATTGCCCGCATTGCTAAAGATTTAGGTGCTCTTACAGTTGGTGTTGTGACACGTCCTTTCGGTTTTGAAGGAAGCAAACGTGGCCAATATGCTGTAGAAGGAATCAATCAACTTCGCGAACATGTAGATACTCTATTGATTATTTCAAACAACAACTTGCTTGAAATTGTTGATAAGAAAACGCCACTTCTTGAAGCTCTTAGCGAAGCAGACAACGTACTTCGCCAAGGTGTTCAAGGAATTACTGACTTGATTACAAATCCTGGTTTGATTAACCTTGACTTTGCCGATGTGAAAACAGTTATGGCAAATAAAGGGAACGCTCTAATGGGTATTGGTATCGGTAGTGGTGAAGAACGTGTGGTAGAAGCAGCTCGTAAGGCAATCTACTCACCACTTCTTGAAACAACTATTGACGGTGCTGAGGATGTCATCGTCAACGTTACTGGTGGTCTTGACTTGACTTTGATTGAAGCAGAAGAAGCTTCAGAAATTGTCAACCAAGCTGCTGGTCAAGGAGTGAACATCTGGCTCGGAACATCAATCGATGAAAACATGAAAGATGAAATCCGTGTTACAGTCGTTGCAACTGGTGTTCGTCAAGATCGTGTTGAAAAAGTTGTTGGTCATGCACCAAGACAAGCTGTTCGTCATGAGCAAGCAAGTCCTAGCCATGCACACAATCATAATCGTCACTTTGATATGGCCGAAACTGCAGAAATTCCAAGTCCAGCACCTCGTCGTACAGAAACTTCTCAATCTTCAGCATTTGGTGATTGGGACTTGCGTCGTGAGACAATTGTTCGACCAACTGATTCAGTGGTATCACCAGTTGAACGTTTCGAAGCACCATCTTTACACGATGAGGATGAATTAGACACTCCTCCATTTTTCAAAAATCGTTAAGTAAATGAATTTGAAAGAAAATACAGAACGTGTTTTTCAACAAATAAAAGATGCAAGTCAGCAGGCAGGAAGAGAAGCCAATTCTGTTTCGGTTCTTGCTGTTACAAAATATGTAGACGTACCGACAGCGGAGGCTTTGCTTCCGCTAGGTGTGCATCATATTGGTGAAAATCGTGTGGATAAATTTCTTGAGAAATATGAAGCTTTAAAAGGTAGAAATATTACCTGGCATTTGATTGGAACCTTGCAAAGACGCAAGGTTAAAGATGTCATTCAGTACGTTGATTATTTCCACGCTTTGGATTCATTAAAGCTAGCAGAGGAAATTCAAAAAAGAAGTGACCGAGTTGTTAAGTGTTTCTTACAAGTGAATATCTCAAGGGAAGAGAGCAAACATGGTTTTTCAAAGGAAGAACTATTGGAGCTCTTGCCAGAGTTGGCCACCTTAGATAAAATCGAATATGTCGGCTTGATGACCATGGCACCTTTTGAAGCTAGTAGTGATGAGTTGAAAGAGATTTTTAAAGCTACGCAGGATTTGCAACTAGAAATTAGAGAAAAACAAATTCCCAATATGCCAATGACGGACTTGAGTATGGGTATGAGTCGTGACTACAAGGAAGCGATTGAATTTGGCTCAACATTTGTCAGAATTGGTTCAGCATTTTTTAAATAGGAAAGAACTATGTCTTTAAAAGATAGATTTGATAAATTTATAGATTATTTTACAGAAGATGGAGAAGATGTGGGTACTACTTATCAGTCTAAAGCTGAAGATCCGATTGTGACTCCAGTCCCTTCTGTTCAAGAGTTGCCTCAACAAGCTGCTAGCACGCCATCTAAAGATAAAAACATCACTCGTCTTCATGCCCGTCAACAAGAGTTGGCTATGCAAAGTCAACGTTCTACTGATAAGGTGACAATTGATGTTCGTTATCCACGCAAATATGAAGATGCCACAGATATTGTTGATTTATTAGCTGGTAACGAAAGTATTTTGATTGATTTCCAATATATGACAGAAGTCCAAGCTCGTCGTTGTTTGGATTATCTGGATGGGGCACGTCACGTTTTAGCTGGTAACATGAAAAAGGTAGCATCTACTATGTACTTGCTGACACCAGTTGATGTTGTCGTCAATATTGAAGATATCAAAATCCCAGATGAATCACAAAATGGTGAATTTGGTTTTGACATGAAACGTACGAGAGTGAGATAATGCTCTTTCTCATTCGTTTTATTCAAAATGCAGTGGATATCTATTCACTGATTTTAATCATTTTTGCTCTGATGTCTTGGTTCCCTAATGCTTATGAATCACGTCTTGGGCGTTTGATCATTAGTTTAGTGAAACCGATAATAGCTCCCTTGCAACGTTTACCCCTCCAGATTGCAGGTCTTGACTTGTCTGTCTGGATTGCGGTATTACTAGTTCACTTCCTAGGGGAACAGTTGATTCGACTTTTAGTGATTTTTCTATGAACAAGATGATTTATCAACACTTTTCTAAGAATGATTCATCTTTTATTGATAAGGGAGCAGAATGGATAAAAAAGGTAGAAGATTCGTATTCTCCTTTTTTAACACCCTTTGTAAATCCCAATCAAGAAAAGATTTTAAAGGTTCTAGCATCAACAAACGGCATCTCCTACATGAGCAGTCGGCAGTTTCTCGAAACTGAATATGTACGGGTTCTCCTGTATCCTGATTATTTTGAGCCAGAATTCTCTGATTTTGAACTATCCTTGCAAGAAATAGTCTATCCTAATAAGTTTGAGCGCTTAACACATGCAAAAATATTAGGGACTGTTTTAAATCAGCTGGGAATCGATAGGAAGCTATTTGGTGATATCTTAGTCAATGAAGAGAGGGCACAGATTATCATTAATCGACAGTTTATGCTCCTTTTTCAAGACGGCATTACGAAAGTTGCTCGTTTACCGGTTCGTCTAGAAGAACGGGATTTTACTGAGAAAATTGCTACAGTAGAAGATTATCAAGAATTAGATATTTGTATCGCTAGTTCTAGATTAGATGTTTTTCTAGCAGGTGTCTTCAAGTTGTCTAGAAATCAGGCAAGTCAGCTAATTGAAAAACAGGCAGTCCAAGTGAATTACCATTTAGTTGAAAAATCAGATTATGCAGTCCAAGTTGGTGATTTGATTAGTGTTAGGAAATTTGGTCGATTGAAACTCGTTAGAGATAATGGGCAAACAAAAAAAGATAAAAAGAAATTAACGGTCCAATTGTTATTAAGTAAGTGAGGAAAAATATGCCAATTACATCGTTAGAAATCAAAGATAAAACCTTTAGCACACGCTTTAGAGGGTTTGATCAAGAAGAAGTAGATGAATTTTTAGATATTGTAGTCCGTGATTATGAAGATTTGGTTCGCTCTAATCATGATAAGGATTTACATATTAAGAGTTTGGAAGAGCGTTTGTCTTACTTTGATGAGATGAAAGATTCATTGAGCCAGTCTGTATTGATTGCACAAGATACAGCAGAGCGAGTAAAACAAGCTGCTACGGAACGTTCAAACAATATTATCCAACAAGCAGAGCAAGATGCCCAACGTTTGTTGGAAGAAGCTAAGTACAAGGCAAATGAAATTCTTCGTCAAGCAACTGACAATGCTAAGAAAGTTGCTGTTGAAACAGAAGAATTGAAGAACAAGAGCCGTGTCTTCCATCAACGTCTTAAATCTACAATTGAAAGCCAGTTAGCAATTGTTGAATCTTCAGATTGGGAAGATATTCTTCGCCCAACTGCGACTTATCTTCAGACAAGTGATGAAGCTTTCAAAGAAGTGGTTAGCGAAGTCTTAGGTGACTCTGTCTTGCAACAACATCCAGAGGAAGAACCAATTGATATTACTCGCCAGTTTTCTCCCGAGGAAATGGCTGAGTTGCAAGCGCGTATCGAAGCGGCTAATAAGGAACTTGCAGAAGCCGAAGCAAGAGCTGAGCAGGAACAAGTGGTTTCACCAACTCCGGTTGTTGAAGAAAGTCCAGCTCATCCAGTTGGTCCAATGTATGAGGAGCCAGAAGTAGCTCCAAGCCATTACTCAGGTCCAACACCAGCTACTGAAGCTGTAAACTCAGAACCAGGTTTTGCGGCACCGCAAGAATCTGTTACAATTTTATAAGAAATAATCTGAGAACAATATCTTATCCTTATATTTCCAGCGAGCAGGAGATGGTGTGAGTCCTGCATTCCCTAACGATAAGATTATCCTCTCAAAAACTCAAGTCTGAAGCTAGTAAGATTTGACGTTCCCCACGTTACGGGAAAAGAGGGAGAAAGACTAGATCTTTTTCCGAACAAAGGTGGTACCACGATTTTCGTCCTTTTTGGCAGTCGTGGTTTTTAATTTGTTATTATTTATAAAGGAGATACCATGAAACTCAAAGATACCCTTAATCTTGGGAAAACAGCTTTCCCAATGCGTGCAGGCCTTCCTACCAAAGAGCCAGTTTGGCAAAAGGAATGGGAAGATGCAAAACTTTACCAACGTCGTCAAGAATTGAACCAAGGAAAACCACATTTCACCTTGCATGATGGCCCTCCATACGCGAATGGAAATATTCACGTTGGACACGCTATGAACAAGATTTCAAAAGATATCATTGTTCGTTCAAAATCAATGTCAGGTTTTTACGCACCATTTATCCCAGGTTGGGATACTCATGGTCTGCCAATCGAGCAAGTTTTGGCAAAACAAGGTGTTAAACGCAAAGAAATGGACTTGGTTGAGTACTTGAAACTTTGCCGCGAATACGCTCTTTCTCAAGTAGATAAACAACGTGAAGACTTTAAACGTTTGGGTGTTTCTGGTGATTGGGAAAATCCATATGTGACTTTGACTCCTGACTATGAGGCAGCTCAAATCCGTGTCTTCGGTGAGATGGCTAATAAAGGTTATATCTACCGTGGTGCCAAGCCAGTTTACTGGTCATGGTCATCTGAGTCTGCCCTTGCTGAAGCAGAGATTGAATACCATGATTTGGTTTCAACTTCTCTTTACTATGCCAATAAGGTAAAAGATGGCAAAGGTGTTCTAGCTACTGATACTTATATCGTAGTCTGGACAACAACTCCATTTACCATCACAGCTTCTCGTGGTTTGACTGTTGGTGCAGATATTGATTACGTTTTGGTTCAACCTGCTGGTGAAGATCGCAAGTTTGTGGTTGCTGCAGAATTATTGACTAGCTTGTCTGAGAAATTTGGCTGGGTTGATGTTCAAGTTTTGGCAACTTACCGTGGTCAAGAACTCAACCACATCGTAACAGAACACCCATGGGATACAGCTGTAGATGAGTTGGTTATCCTTGGTGATCACGTTACCACTGACTCTGGTACTGGTATTGTTCATACAGCCCCTGGTTTTGGTGAGGACGACTACAATGTTGGTATTGCTAATGGTCTTGAAGTCGCAGTGACTGTTGACGAACGTGGTATCATGATGAAGAATGCTGGTCCTGAGTTTGAAGGTCAATTCTATGAAAAGGTAGTTCCAACTGTTATTGAAAAACTTGGTAACCTCCTTCTTGCCCAAGAAGAAATCTCTCACTCATACCCATTTGACTGGCGTACTAAGAAACCAATCATCTGGCGTGCAGTACCACAATGGTTTGCCTCAGTTTCTAAATTCCGCCAAGAAATCTTGGACGAAATTGAAAAAGTGAAATTCCACTCAGAATGGGGTAAAGTCCGTCTTTACAATATGATTCGTGACCGTGGCGACTGGGTTATCTCTCGTCAACGTGCTTGGGGTGTTCCACTTCCTATCTTCTACGCTGAAGATGGTACAGCGATTATGACTGCTGAAACGATTGAACACGTGGCTCAACTCTTTGAGGAACATGGTTCAAGCATTTGGTGGGAACGTGATGCTAAGGACCTCTTGCCAGAAGGATTTACTCATCCAGGTTCACCAAACGGCGAGTTCAAAAAAGAAACTGATATCATGGACGTTTGGTTTGACTCAGGTTCATCATGGAATGGAGTTGTAGTAAACCGTCCAGAGTTGACTTACCCAGCAGACCTTTACCTAGAAGGTTCTGACCAATACCGTGGTTGGTTCAACTCATCGCTCATCACCTCAGTTGCTAACCATGGCGTAGCACCTTACAAACAAATCTTGTCACAAGGTTTTGCCCTTGACGGTAAAGGTGAGAAGATGTCTAAATCTCTTGGAAATACCATTGCTCCAAGCGATGTTGAAAAACAATTTGGTGCTGAAATCTTGCGTCTCTGGGTAACAAGTGTTGACTCAAGCAATGACGTACGTATCTCTATGGATATCTTGAGCCAAGTCTCTGAAACTTACCGTAAAATCCGTAACACCCTTCGATTCTTGATTGCTAACACATCTGACTTTAACCCAGCTCAAGACGCAGTAGCTTACGATGAACTTCGTTCAGTTGATAAGTACATGACGATTCGCTTTAACCAGCTTGTCAAGACCATTCGTGATGCTTATGCAAACTTTGAATTCTTGACAATCTACAAGGCCTTGGTGAACTTTATCAACGTTGACTTGTCAGCCTTCTACCTTGATTTTGCTAAAGACGTTGTTTATATCGAAGGTGCCAAATCATTGGAACGCCGTCAAATGCAAACTGTCTTCTATGACATTCTTGTCAAAATCACCAAACTCTTGACACCAATCCTTCCTCATACTGCTGAAGAAATCTGGTCATATCTTGAATTTGAAGCAGAAGACTTCGTTCAATTATCAGAATTGCCAGAAGCGGAAACTTTTGCTAATCAAGAAGAAATCTTGGATACATGGGCAGCCTTTATGGATTTCCGTGGACAAGCTCAAAAAGCCTTGGAAGAGGCTCGTAATGCCAAAGTTATCGGTAAATCACTTGAAGCACACTTGACAGTTTATCCAAATGAAGTGGTGAAAACTCTACTTGAAGCAGTAAACAGCAATGTGGCTCAACTTTTGATCGTGTCAGACTTGACCATCGCAGAAGGACCAGCTCCAGAAGCTGCCGTTAGCTTCGAAGATGTAGCCTTTACAGTTGAACGTGCTGCAGGTGAAGTATGTGACCGTTGCCGTCGTATCGATCCAACAACAGCAGAACGCAGCTACCACGCAGTCATTTGTGACCACTGTGCAAGCATCGTAGAAGAAAACTTTGCAGACGCAGTCGCAGAAGGATTTGAAGCAAAATAAGGTTGAAAAGTCTAGGAAAACTCAATTTGAGAAGAAAAGACAACTAATTTTATAGTCTATTAAACGCATTGTATCAAGCTTGTGAACACCTGATACGATGCGTTTTTATTTATTTTGAAAATTTGCGAGGTGTGACTTTTTATACTCAACAAGAATCAAAGAGAAACTTAGCAAGCTAACAGCAGTAAGATAAAATACGAATTTGATATTGCGGATAAGATTGGAAAATTGTGTCACATTTTTACAATAATAAATTTGTGTAATTGCTTTTGATTTCTAAAAAGTATTATATTTTATTTCATATTATACAAATTTTTATTTTATAATATCAGAAAATACTTTTTTTTTTTAGCAAATATGATACAATTTTATTTGAAAAAAATAAAAAGGAGATTTTATTATGAAATCAAAAACACTTGCTTTAATTAGTGGTATCGTCGGTCTTGTGGGAGGAATTTTACTTCTTATTGGTCCTTTTGTCTTGTTGGGAACAGCGGTAAATACAGCTGCTACAACTCTTAATGGAGGAGCTACTGCAGGGGCTGTTTCAGGTGTTGCCTTACTCTTGAATGCCTTGAAGATTGCAAATCTTGTTCTTGGTATCATTGCTATTGTTTACTATAAAGGAGATAATCGTGTAGGTGCAGCTCCGTCTGTATTAATGATTGTTTCTGGTGGAGTTAGTCTCATTCCATTCTTAGGATGGGTTGGGGGGATTCTTGCCATTATTGGAGGATCTCTATTCCTTGCAACATTGAAGAAATTCAAATCAGAAGAATAAAAGGTATTTTGGCATGAAAAGAACAAAAAAGTTTATCGGTCTAGGAATAGTTCTATTATCTGTTTCTCTTCTCGTTGCATGTGGAGTACAAAATTCAAAGACTACTTCAACAAGTAATGATGAGAAGACAGTAGCAACATCTAATACCTCAAAAGAAACAATCACTCTTGATACACCGGTTGTAACAGACGATGCGATTGAATCAATACGTACTTATGCAGATTATATAGATCTTTATAAAAAGATTTTTGATGATTATTTTACTAAAGCTGAGGAAAGTTTCAAAGGCACAGCTATGGAAAATAATGAGTCGTTTACCAAACTAAAAGAGTCAACTCAAAAATTATTCGATGCGCAGAAAAAAATATATGATTTGCTAGGGTCTACTGAGCTCAAGGAAGATGATAAATCAAAATTGTCTCAACAATTGAAAGACTTTAGAGACAATTTGCAAAAACAGTTGAAAACTTTGACATCTCAACTACAGTAAGATAGAAATTTTTTTGTAGTAATTGAGAATAATTGGTTAAATTACACCCCAAATGTTAGAAAATGGGGTGTTTTTTAAAGGTTAAATAATGAAGATAGAATAGAAATAACCAAAAACAATGTGATTGCCAAACAGTCCTTTCCTTTTTGGTTTTGACTAGCTTTTTTGTGAAAAATTGTGTAAAATAGAATAGATAAACGAGGGAAAACCTCGGAAAATTTAAAGGAGAATCCATCTAATGGTAAAATTGGTTTTTGCTCGCCACGGTGAGTCTGAATGGAACAAAGCTAACCTTTTCACTGGTTGGGCTGATGTTGATTTGTCTGAAAAAGGTACACAACAAGCGATTGACGCTGGTAAATTGATCAAAGAAGCTGGTATCGAATTTGACCAAGCTTACACTTCAGTATTGAAACGTGCTATCAAAACAACTAACTTGGCTCTTGAAGCTTCTGACCAATTGTGGGTTCCAGTTGAAAAATCATGGCGCTTGAACGAACGTCACTACGGTGGTTTGACTGGTAAAAACAAAGCTGAAGCTGCTGAACAATTTGGTGATGAACAAGTTCACATCTGGCGTCGTTCATACGATGTATTGCCTCCAAACATGGATCGTGATGATGAGCACTCAGCTCACACTGACCGTCGTTACGCTTCACTTGACGATTCAGTTATCCCAGATGCTGAAAACTTGAAAGTGACTTTGGAACGTGCCCTTCCATTCTGGGAAGATAAAATCGCTCCAGCTCTTAAAGATGGCAAAAACGTATTCGTAGGAGCTCACGGTAACTCAATCCGTGCCCTTGTAAAACACATCAAAGGTTTGTCAGATGACGAAATCATGGACGTGGAAATCCCTAACTTCCCACCATTGGTATTCGAATTCGACGAAAAATTGAACGTAGTTTCTGAATACTACCTTGGAAAATAAAAAATTGTAAGTCTAGAATTGATTTCTAGGCTTTTTATGTTAGTATGGTAGTATGATAAGGAATAAAAAACAAGATTATGTATTGGCCTACAAGAGACCAGCTTCAACAACATATAAGGGTTGGGAAGAAGAGGCTTTACCAATAGGCAATGGTTCTTTAGGTGCAAAAGTATTTGGGATTATAGGGGCTGAGAGGATTCAATTTAATGAAAAAAGTCTCTGGTCTGGTGGTCCACTTCCTGATAGTTCCGATTATCAGGGTGGAAATCTTCAGGACCAGTATGGTTTTTTAGCTGAGATTCGGCAGGCTTTGGAAAAGAGAGATTACAATCGGGCTAAGGAACTGGCTGAACAGCACCTGATCGGGCCAAAAACGAGTCAATATGGGACCTATCTATCCTTTGGGGATATTCACATTGAGTTTAGCAAGCAAGGAAAGACTTTGTCTCAGGTAACGGATTACCAGAGACAGCTGAATATCAGTAAGGCGCTTGCGACGACTTCTTATGTCTATAAGGGAACGAAATTTGAACGTGAAGCTTTTGCGAGTTTTCCATATGATCTCTTGGTTCAGCGCTTTACTAAGGAAGGGGCGGAAACTCTAGATTTTACTATAGAACTGTCGCTAAGTCGTGATTTGGCTTCTGATGGAAAGTATGAGCAGGAGAAATCTGATTACAAGGAATGCAAGTTGGATATTACTGATTCTTATATCTTGATGAAGGGAAGAGTTAAGGACAATGACCTGCAGTTTGCTAGCTGTTTAGCTTGGGAAACAGATGGGGATATTAGAGTTTGGTCAGATAAGGCTCAGATATCAGGAGCCAGTTATGCCAATCTTTTCTTGGCTGCTAAGACTGATTTTGCCCAAAATCCTGCTAGTAATTATCGCAAGAAAATAGATTTAGAGAAACAGGTTAAGGACTTGGTGGAGATAGCTAAAGAAAAGGGCTATGCCCAATTGAAATCAAGGCATATTCAGGATTACCAAGCCTTATTCCAACGTGTTCAATTGGATTTGGGAGCTGATGTAGACACATCCACTACAGATAATTTGCTAAAAAATTATAAGCCACAAGAGGGGCATGCTTTGGAGGAATTGTTCTTCCAGTATGGACGGTATTTATTGATTAGTTCTTCTAGAGATTGCTCAGATGCTCTACCAGCTAACCTACAGGGAGTCTGGAATGCGGTCGATAATCCTCCTTGGAATTCGGACTATCACCTGAATATCAATCTGCAGATGAATTATTGGCCAGCCTATGTTACTAATCTTCTAGAGACGGCTTTTCCAGTCATCAACTATATCGATGATTTGCGTGTCTATGGTCGTCTAGCGGCTGCAAGGTATGCAGGAATCGTCTCTCAGAAAGGTGAGGAGAATGGTTGGCTGGTTCATACTCAAGCGACTCCTTTTGGCTGGACGGCACCTGGTTGGGATTATTACTGGGGGTGGTCACCAGCTGCCAATGCTTGGATGATGCAAACTGTTTATGAAGCCTATTCATTTTATAGGGATCAAGACTATCTCAGGGAGAAAATTTATCCCATGTTGAGGGAAACCGTTCGTTTTTGGAATGATTTTTTACATGAGGATCAGCAGGCGCAGCGTTGGGTGTCTTCTCCGTCTTATTCCCCAGAACATGGCCCGATTTCGATTGGCAATACCTATGACCAATCTCTGATTTGGCAGTTATTTCATGATTTTATTCAGGCTGCTCAGGAATTGGGACTGGATGAGGCTTTGTTGACGGAAGTCAAAGAAAAATTTGACCTGCTTAATCCTCTGCAAATCACTCAATCTGGTCGAATCAGGGAGTGGTATGAGGAGGAAGAGCAGCATTTTCAAAATGAGAAAGTGGAGGCCCAACATCGGCATGCTTCCCATCTGGTGGGACTCTATCCTGGCAATCTCTTTAGCTACAAGGGACAAGAGTATCTTGAATCGGCGCGTGCTAGCCTCAATGATCGTGAAGATGGCGGCACAGGCTGGTCCAAGGCTAATAAGATCAATCTTTGGGCGCGTTTAGGAGATGGCAATCGAGCCCATAAATTATTAGCAGAGCAGTTAAAGTCATCTACCTTGCCAAATCTTTGGTGTAGCCACCCTCCTTTTCAGATAGATGGTAATTTTGGTGCTAGCAGTGGAATGGCAGAAATGTTGCTCCAGTCTCATACAGCTTATCTGGTACCTCTAGCCGCCCTACCCGATGCATGGTCAACAGGTTCCGTTTCAGGCTTAATGGCACGTGGACATTTTGAAGTTAGCATGAGGTGGGCGGATAAAAAACTCTTACAGTTGACCATTTTATCAAGAAGTGGGGGAGATTTGCGAGTCTCTTATCCAGATATTGAAAAAAGTGTGATTGAAGTGAATCAAGAAAAAATAAAAGCGAAATGCATGGGGAAAGATTGTATTTCGGTGGCAACAGCAGAAGGTGATCTTGTTCAATTTTATTTTTAAGAAGGTGATAGAAGGCAGTAGTTTGAGACTGCCTTTTAATAAGGATTTGAGAATGTAAGCAGTTTCCAACTAGTTGAAAAAGCGTTATAATGGTAGTAGGAAGTAATTTGTTTGAGAGAGGGTGGGTATTATGGCTTATATTGAGATGAAACACTGTTACAAGCGTTATCAGGTTGGGGACACGGAGATTGTGGCCAATCGTGATGTGAATTTTGAAATTGAAAAGGGTGAATTGGTGATTATCCTTGGTGCGTCAGGTGCAGGTAAGTCAACAGTTCTCAATCTCCTAGGGGGAATGGATACCAATGATGAAGGGGAAATCTGGATAGATGGTGTTAATATTGCAGACTATAGTTCCCACCAGAGGACCAATTACCGTCGTAATGATGTCGGCTTTGTTTTTCAATTTTATAATCTAGTTTCCAATCTAACCGCTAAGGAAAATGTGGAACTGGCCTCTGAAATCGTGACAGATGCCTTGAATCCTGAGCAGGTCTTGACAGATGTAGGTCTGGCTCATCGTCTCAATAATTTCCCAGCCCAGCTGTCTGGAGGGGAGCAACAGCGAGTCTCCATTGCACGCGCAGTAGCCAAAAATCCTAAAATCCTCCTTTGTGATGAACCGACTGGTGCCTTGGATTATCAGACGGGCAAGCAAGTCTTGAAAATTCTCCAAGATATGTCTCGTCAAAAGGGAACGACGGTGATCATCGTGACTCATAATAGCGCGCTAGCTCCTATTGCTGATCGCGTGATTCATATGCACGATGCCGGTGTCAAGGATGTGGTGATCAACCAGCATCCTCAGGATATTGACAGTTTGGAGTACTAGCATGATCAAGCGAAAAACTTATTGGAAGGACTTAATTCAGTCCTTTACAGGCTCCAAGGGGCGTTTTTTATCCATCTTGACCCTGATGATGTTGGGATCTCTAGCCTTAGTAGGTCTCAAAGTGACTAGTCCCAATATGGAGGCGACCGCCAATGCTTATTTAACAACTGCTAAAACCTTGGATTTGGCAGTCATGTCTAACTATGGCTTGGATCAAGCAGATCAAAAAGAACTAGAACAGATAGAGGGCGCAGAGGTCGAGTTTGGCTACTTGACAGATGTGACTATGGATAATGGGCAAGATGCTATTCGGCTGTATTCCAAGCCAGAGCGAATTTCAACCTTTCATCTCAGAGAGGGACGACTTCCTCAGTCAGACCAGGAAATCGCTTTGGCCAATCATCTGCAGGGGCAATATCGATTAGGACAGGAGATTAGTTTTAAAGAAAAAGAAGGCGGTCATTCCTCTTTAAAAAATCATACATATACCATTACTGGTTTTGTGGATTCGGCTGAAATCCTTTCCCAGCGAGATATGGGCTACGCAGGAAGCGGAAGCGGGACTCTGACAGCATACGGGGTGATTTTGCCTAGCCAGTTTGATCAGAAAGTCTACAATATAGCTCGTTTGAAATATCAAGATTTAGCAGGCTTAAATGCATTTTCATCAGTTTATGAAGAAAAATCCAAGCAACATCAGGAAGAACTTGAACAAGCTTTGTCAGATAATGGCAAGGCACGTCTGCAACTCTTGAAAAAAGAAGGCCAAGAGTCTCTCGATAAGGGGCAAGAAACTCTTGACCGAGCTCAGGCTAATTTGCAGGAAGGCAAGAGTCGTTTGGCAGCTGCTCAAGCTCGTATACAGGCTCAAGAAAGTCAACTGGCCTTGCTTCCTCAAGCCCAGAGAGAGCAGACCAGTGCTCAACTTACTCAAGCCAAGCAGGAATTGGGCAAGGAAGAGGACAAACTAAAGCAGGCTGAACAAAGTCTAGCTCAAGAAAAGGAAAAATTAGAAAAACATCAGCAAGTCTTGGATGATTTGGCTGAGCCCAAGTATCAGGTCTATAATCGTCAGACCATGCCTGGTGGTCAGGGCTACCTCATGTACAGCAATGCTTCAGCCAGTATTCGGGCAGTGGGCAATATCTTTCCTGTAGTGCTTTATGCCGTAGCAGCTATGGTGACCTTTACAACCATGACTCGTTTTGTGGATGAAGAGCGAACTCATGCAGGGATTTTTAAGGCCTTGGGCTATCGTAGTAAGGATATTATCGTCAAGTTTCTCCTCTACGGTCTAGTAGCTGGGACTGTAGGAACAGCTCTAGGTAGCATACTTGGACATTATTTACTAGCAGGTGTGATTTCAAGTGTCATTACAAAAGGCATGGTGGTGGGAGAAACCCAGATTCAGTTCTATTGGACCTATAGCTTACTGGCTCTTGTCTTGAGTTGGTTGGCGAGTGTGCTACCAGCCTACTTGGTAGCTCGTAGGGAACTTCATGACGAAGCAGCCCAGCTTTTATTGCCTAAACCTCCTGTTAAAGGAGCTGAAATCTTACTGGAGCGCATCGGTTTTATCTGGCGTCGTCTCAGTTTTACCCATAAGGTAACAGCCCGTAATATCTTCCGTTATAAACAGCGGATGTTGATGACGATCTTTGGTGTGGCAGGTTCAGTCGCTCTGCTCTTTGCAGGTTTGGGAATTCAATCCTCTGTAGCAGGAGTTCCGTATAGACAGTTTCAACAAATCCAACAGTATCAAATGATTGTCTCTGAAAATCTTAGTGCGACCAATCAAGACAAGGCAAATCTAGAAGAAGTGTTGAAAGGTCAGGCTATTCAAGCCTACCAGAAAATTTATTCTAAGACGCTAGACAAGGATTTTAAAGGCAAGGCTGGTCTTCAGACTGTTACTCTTATGATGACAGAGAAGGAGGATTTGACTCCCTTTATCCATCTGCAACATCATCAGCAGGAGCTGACATTAAAAGATGGCGTCGTTATTACAGCTAAACTTGCCCAGCTGGCAGGTGTCAAGGTTGGACAAACTCTAGAAATTGAAGGTAAGGAATTAACGGTTGCTGCTATTACTGAGAACTACGTTGGTCACTTTATTTATATGAGTCAGGCTAGCTATGAGCAAATTTACGGCCAGCTACCCCAAGCCAACACTTATCTGGTTTCGCTAAGGGATACCAGTGCAACTAGTATCGAAAGGCAGGCCGGCTTACTTATGAATCAAGCTGCGGTGTCCAGCGTTGTCCAAAATGCTTCAGCCATTCGACTCTTTGACTCCGTCGCTAGCTCACTCAATCAGACTATGACCATCTTGGTCATCGTATCGGTTCTGTTGGCTATCGTTATCCTTTACAATCTAACCAACATTAACGTAGCTGAGAGAATCCGTGAACTCTCCACTATCAAGGTTCTCGGTTTTCATAATAATGAAGTCACTCTCTACATTTACCGTGAGACGATTGTGCTGTCCCTTGTGGGAATCGTACTTGGTTTGGTATCTGGTTTCTATTTACATCAATTTTTGATTCAAATGATTTCACCAGCGACTATTCTCTTTTATCCGCAGGTAGGTTGGGAAGTCTATGTCATCCCGGTGACGGCAGTAAGCATCATTTTGACCTTGCTTGGTTTCTTTGTCAATTATCATCTGAGAAAGGTTGATATGCTTGAAGCCTTGAAATCTGTAGAATAATTTATACTCAATGAAAATCAAAGAGCAAACTAGGAAACTAGCCGCAGGCTGTACTTGAGTACGGCAAGGCGACGTTGACGAGGTTTGAATTTGATTTTCGAAGAGTATTAGTTGTTTTTATCAGATTGGACTTGTATTTACTCGTAAACAAAAAATCCTCCGTTTCAAAGAGTAGGGAACTCTTTGTGACAGAGGATTTTTTCTATAGGGCTTTAGCAGCTGCAATTGCGGCTTCAAAGTTTGGTTCAGAGTTGATATTGTCCACGTATTCAACGTAGCGAATAGTATTGTCAGTATCGAGGACAAAGACTGCGCGTGCCAATAGATGCCACTCATTGATTAAGAGAGCATAATCGCGTCCAAAGGAATGATCAAAATAGTCTGACAGCATAATCGCATTTTCAATACCTTCAGCACCGCACCAACGTTTTTGGGCAAAAGGGAGGTCCATTGAAACAGTCAAGACAACGGTATTATCCAGTCCAGCCAGTTCTTCATTAAAACGACGCGTTTGAGTTGAGCAGATGCCTGTATCGATAGAAGGCACGACACTCAAGACTTTTTTCTTGCCATCAAAATCAGCCAGAGATTTTTTAGAAAGGTCTGTTGTAGTGAGTGAAAAATCAAGTGCCTTGTCGCCGACTTGTAGTTGTTTACCTGTAAAGCTCACAGGATTTCCGAGAAAAGTTACCATAAGATACTCCAATCTTTTTTCTTCCATTTTAGCTGAAACAGTCGGAATTTTCCAATGATTTGACCGGAAATATGGGCATAGAAAAAACGCCAGCTCATGTGAGAATGACGTTTTCCAGAGGTTTATTTTGCCAATCCTTCAGCAATCTTGTCAAGATTGTATTTCATCATGTTGTAGTAGCTGTCGCCTTCTTTACCTTGTTCTGCGATAGAGTCAGTAAAGATTTGTGCGTAGATTGGGATGTTTGTGTCTTGTGAAACAGTCTTCATTGGACGGTCATCCACACTTGATTCTACAAAGAGTGATGGAACTTTTGTTTGGCGAAGTTTTTCAACCAAGGTCTTGATTTGTTCAGGTGTTCCTTCTTCTTCGGTATTGATTTCCCAGATGTAAGCACTTGGGACACCATAGGCTTTAGAGAAGTATTTGAAGCATCCTTCGCTGGTTACGATAAGTTTTTTATCAGCAGGAATGTTGTTAAATTTCTCTTTAGCTTCCTTGTCAAGTTTGTCTAGCTTATCAGTATATTCTTTGAGATTTTTTTCGTAGAATTCCTTGTTGCTAGGGTCTTTAGCGCTCAATTGTTTAGCGATATTCTTAGCAAAAATCATACCGTTTTCAAGGTTAAGCCAAGCGTGTGGGTCTTCTTTGCCTTTTTCGTTTTGACCTTCAAGGTAGATAACATCAACGCCTTCGCTGACTGCAAAGTAGTCTTTGTTTTCAGTTTTCTTAGCATTTTCTACCAATTTTGTAAACCAAGCATTGCCACCTGTTTCAAGGTTGATACCGTTATAGAAAATCAAATCAGCCTGAGAAGTTTTCTTAACGTCTTCAGGGAGTGGTTCGTATTCGTGTGGGTCTTGGCCAACAGGAACGATACTGTGAAGATCAATCTTGTCACCGGCAATATTTTTAGTAATATCAGCGATGATTGAGTTTGTAGCAACAACTTTTAGTTTTTGACCAGAAGCTGCATCTTTTTTTCCGCTACCACATGCTACAAGAACAATGGCGGAAAGAAAAAGAACCAACAATGTACCTAATTTTTTCATTAGATCCTCCAATTTATTGGGGTTTTACCCCTTATTTTAACAAATGTTTATTTTTCAGTTTCAAATATCGTTGTTTTGGAGCGATAAAGAAGCTAATGAGAAAGAAACTAGCAGCTGTGAGCACGATACTAGAACCTGCCGCAACGTTAAAGCTATAGCCGATAAAGAGTCCCAAAACTGAAGCAGTAGCTCCAAAAGTTGAGGAAAGGAAAATCATGCTTTTCAGGCTATTAGCATACAGATAAGCAGTTGCAGCTGGGGTAATCAGCATGGCTACAATCAGGATAGTTCCGACACTTTGCATGGCTGTCACAGACACGAGAGTCAGGAGTACCATGAGAAGGTAGTGATAGAAATTGACAGGCATTCCCATGGCTTTAGCCAAGAGTTCATCAAAGGATGTTATCAAGAGTTGCTTGAAGAAAATCCAGATTAACAAGAGAATGACTGCCCCAACACCCATAGTAATAAACATATCCGTATCTTGGACGGCTAGGATATTACCAAAAAGGATATGGAAAAGGTCAGTTGAACTTTTAGCGACACTAATCAAGATGATACCGAGGGCTAAGAAAGAAGAAAAGGTAATGCCGATGGCGGTATCGCTTTTGATAATCGAGTTCCCCTTGATGTAGGTAATGATGATGGCAGCTAGCAATCCAAAGACAATGGCTCCGATAAAGAAGTCAACGCCCAAGATGAAGGAGAGGGCTACACCTGGTAAGACAGCATGTGAAATGGCATCTCCCATGAGTGACATCCCGCGTAGAATGATGAAACATCCTACAGCTCCAGCTACGACCCCGACGACAATGGCTGTTATCAAGGCATTTTGTAAGAAATGGAATTTTTGCAATCCATCGATAAATTCTGCAATCATAGGTCACCTCCATTGAAAAAGAGTCGATTACCGTAAGCTTCTTTGAGATTGGCTTCGGTAAAGGTTTCTTTGGTTGGACCAAAGGCAATCACTTCTCGATTGACAAGCAAGACTTGATCGAAGTAGTGGGGAACCTTGCTGAGATCGTGGTGGACGATGAGAACCGTCTTCCCAGCTTTTTTCAAATCTCTCAGCGTATTCATGATGATTTCCTCACTGACAGAGTCAATCCCAACAAAGGGTTCATCCAAGAGGATATAATCGGCTTCCTGGACCAAACATCTGGCAATCAAAACCCGCTGGAACTGACCTCCAGATAGTTGACTGATTTGCCGTTCTGCGTAGTCAGCTAGGCCGACGATTTCAAGGGCTTCCTCTACTTTTCTCCAATGTTTAGCGTTTAAACTGCGAAAGAGAGGGATAGAGGGAAAGAGTCCTAGCGAGACGCATTCCTTGACCTTGATGGGAAAGTTGTAGTCGATATTGATTTTTTGTTCGACATAGGCAATTCGGTGTAAGGATTTTTTAACTTCCTTGTCATCGAGAAATGCCTGACCTTGATGTGGGATAATTCCCAGCATACCTTTTAATAATGTTGATTTTCCAGCACCGTTTGGACCAATGATTCCGGTAATTGTTGGTCCTTGGAGCACTAGTGAAATATCCTTAAGTGCCAATGTTTCTTTGTAGGAGACACTGAGGTTTTCGATACGTATCATAAACTTGTATTCCTCCTGTCTCTTAATATACATTAAAAAAAAAATTAAGTCAAGTTAATTTTTGAAAAAATTAAAATAATAACTGAAAAATGATGGAAAAGGAAAGTTCATTTTTAATTGCATTCCCAGGTAATTTTTGTTAAGCTAAAAACAAGTATAAATGAAAGCGAGAACAAGATGACACGTTATCAAGATGATTTTTATGATGCAATCAATGGGGAATGGCAACAGACAGCTGAAATCCCAGCAGATAAGTCTCAAACGGGAGGTTTTGTTGATTTAGACCAGGAAATTGAAGACTTGATGTTAGCGACAACGGACAAGTGGTTGGCAGGTGAAGAGGTGCCTGAGGATGCTATTTTGGCAAACTTTGTCAAATACCACCGCCTAGTTCGTGATTTTGACAAGAGAGAAGCTGACGGTATTACACCTGTCTTACCACTTCTTAAAGAATTCCAAGAATTGGAGACTTTTGCAGATTTTACAGCTAGACTAGCAGAGTTTGAACTTGCAGGAAAACCAAATTTCCTTCCTTTTGGTGTATCGCCAGACTTCATGGATGCCAGAATCAATGTTTTATGGGCTAGCGCTCCAAGCACGATTCTGCCAGATACGACCTACTATGCGGAAGACCATCCTCAGCGCGAAGAGCTCTTGACTCTTTGGAAAGAAACTAGCGCAAAACTTCTCAAGGCTTATGATTTCTCTGATGCAGAAATTGAAGACTTGTTAGAGAAAAGACTTGAATTGGATCGCCGAATTGCAGCAGTGGTGCTTTCTAATGAAGAAAGTTCAGAGTATGCTAAACTCTACCATCCATATGCTTATGAAGATTTCAAGAAATTCGCACCCGCCCTACCTTTGGATAACTTCTTCCAAGCCGTTCTTGGACAAGTACCAGACAAGGTTATCGTAGACGAGGAACGTTTCTGGCAAGCTGCAGATCAATTCTATAGTGAAGAGGCCTGGCCTCTCCTCAAGGCAACCTTGATTTTGAGTGTGGTTAATCTCTCAACCAGCTATTTAACAGAAGAAATTCGTGTCTTGTCAGGTGCCTATAGCCGTGCGCTTTCAGGAGTTCCAGAGGCCAAAGACAAGGTCAAGGCAGCCTATCAGCTAGCACAAGGTCCTTTCAAACAAGCCTTGGGTCTCTGGTATGCCCATGAAAAATTCTCTCCAGAAGCTAAGGCAGATGTGGAGAAAAAAGTGGCAACCATGATTGATGTCTATAAGGAACGCTTGGCAAAAAATGACTGGCTGACTCCAGAAACTCGTGACAAGGCCATAGTCAAACTCAATGTCATCAAGCCTTATATCGGCTACCCAGAAGAATTACCAGAACGCTACAAGGACAAGGTAGTGGATGAAAACGCTAGTCTTTTTGACAATGCTCTAGCCTTTGCGCGTGTGGAAATCAAGCACAGTTGGAGCAAGTGGAACCAGCCTGTAGACTACAAGGAATGGGGCATGCCTGCTCATATGGTCAACGCCTACTACAATCCACAGAAGAACCTGATTGTCTTTCCAGCGGCCATTTTACAGGCTCCTTTCTATGACTTGCATCAGTCATCATCTGCTAACTACGGTGGTATTGGGGCGGTTATTGCCCATGAAATTTCCCACGCCTTTGATACCAACGGAGCTTCCTTTGATGAAAATGGTAGCCTCAAGGACTGGTGGACAGAGAGCGACTATGCTGCCTTCAAGGAGAAAACACAAAAAGTCATTGACCAATTTGATGGACAGGATTCTTATGGAGCAACCATTAATGGTAAATTGACTGTGTCAGAGAACGTGGCTGATTTGGGAGGAATCGCTGCAGCGCTTGAAGCAGCCAAGAGAGAACCAGACTTCTCGGCAGAAGAATTCTTCTACAACTTCGGTCGCATCTGGAGAATGAAAGGTCGTCCAGAATTTATGAAACTCTTGGCTAGCGTTGATGTGCATGCGCCAGCCAAACTCCGTGTCAATGTACAAGTACCAAACTTTGATGATTTCTTTACAACCTATGATGTCAAAGAAGGCGACGGTATGTGGCGTTCACCAGAAGAGCGCGTGATTATTTGGTAATGCAAAGAAGCAAGTAATCAGAAAAAGGCATCCAATCAGGTCTGAAAACTTGATTGGATGCCTTTTATAATGGAAAGACTTGCTGGATAGTTTACTTAATTGTCATCATATTACTAGAAAAAAGGATTGAAGGTCTTTTCGTGAGCGATGGTCGTAGCTGGACCATGCCCTGGATAGACATCGTAGTTTGGTAGGGTGAAGAGTTGGGTCTGGATGCTATGAAGGAGTTGCTCCATGCTACCAGTCGGAAGGTCGGTCCGTCCGATTGTTTCTCGGAAAAGAGCATCCCCTGTTAAGACTAGGTGAGCATCAGGAAAGACGATAGAAACACCACCGATAGAGTGCCCTGGTGTTGGCAAGACAGTGAAACGAAATTCCTCTAGTTGGTATTCTTCGTGAAAGATAAAAGTGTGTTCTGCAGGTTTTGCGACCACATCTGCCATATCATCGTGGCGAGGAAGCCCAGAGAGATTATCGACAGGAGTATAGAGCCAGCTAGCTTCACTCTCCGCGATATAGACAGGAGGGTTGCTAAAAGTCTCACGAACCAAGTCCAGGCTCATGATATGGTCATAATGGGCGTGTGTCAATAGAATGGCGCAGATTGGTTTGTTGATCTTCTCTATGGTCTGACGAATGGCTTCCCAATGGCTACCAGGATCGACAACGATGAGGTGCTTTTCACCTTCTAGATAATAGGTATTTTCATAGGCAACAGGATTTACAGTTTTATGGATTTTCATACTAGCTCCAATCTCAAAGAATGTACTAAGATAAGTATAGCACAGTTGGGGAGAATAAGCTGAAAAAGGAAATAGACCTAGAAAGAAGAACACAATTTGGATAAGAAAAATAAGCCCCGAGTGAGTTCGAGGCTTAAACTTCTTTAATTGCCAGCGTAGTATTTTTGGATTCCCTTGACAATCCCTTCAACCAGTTTATCTTGGTATTCACTACTACGGATTTTTTTGTTTTCTTCTGGATTATCCATATATCCCATCTCTAGCAAAACAGCTGGTTTAGCTGTTTCACGTAGAACAGCAAAGGTAGCTTGCAAGAGTCCGGCATCTCTGGCTCCTGTTTCAGCTAATAGTGAAGAATGGATATCGGCAGCAAGACGGTTACTTTCACTCATCCGTTCAGGATTATTATGCCAATCTTTGTTAATCTTGCTAGGGAAACCAGGTTCATCTTTGTAAGAATAGGTCTGGATACCTAGATTAACAGTTGTATCATTTCCTTTTGCGTTGAAATGAAGGCTGATGAAAAAGTCTGCATTGGTCTTATTAACCATGCGAGAACGTTCGGTAATAAAATCAACGTCTATATCGCTATCTCGAGAAGTTAGAACAGTATAGCCGAGTCCTTCTAGTCGTTTACGTAGCTTACGATAAACTTGCAGGTTTAAATCTTTTTCAGCTATGCCATAGTAATAAGCCCCGCGATCCTTACCACCGTGTCCTGGATCTAGAAAAATAGTTTTAGAGTAATGTCCTTTTTGAAAACCTTGTGCTAATTCACGAACCCATTTTCCATTTCCTTGGAAGAGCTGGTTTTTACCGTCGACTACATAGGTTCCTGTGACATACACACCATCGTTCTTAAGGTAGTACCAAGCTTGGTAGTCTTGGTCGTAGATCCATTCTTTGTGAGCCATGTAGCCACCAGATTTGAGGTAGTAGGAACCAATCCATTGTTTTTGGGCGTAGCGTCCGCCAGATTTTAGGTAAAACCAACTAGAGTAGTTTTGGTCGTAGACCCATTCCTTATCTGCCATAGCCCCACTGGATTTGAGGTAGTAATCGCCTTTCCAGACATTAGCCAGCATTCTACCGTAGCCATCAAAAGCATACCACTTGCCATTGATTTGACTCCATTGGTTGGCTAAATATTTACCTGAACCATTGATATAGTACCAATTATTTCCCAGTTGGTACCAGCTGTTTTCAAGTAAGTAGCCATGATTATCAAAGAGATAACCATCGTAGAGAGTATCTGTAAACTTGACCCCAGTTTGACTATAAAACGTCCACTTGTTCCCCTCTTTTACCCAGCCAGTCTGTAGAGGTTGATTGGGTTTGGTTTTCGTAGAAAGAGAAGGTTTGCTTTCCTGTTCACTTGAACTAGCTGTACTCGACGAAGTTTCTGTATTAACTTGAGAACTGCTAGCAGAAGTATTTGTAGAACTACTAGTAGAATTGCTAGTGGAAGCATTTGTTGAGCTACTGGTTGAAGTAGTCGCAGGGTTAGTAGTAGAATGACTCGTATCATCAGCTAAAACTACTTGACTGGATAAGCCAAGAACAGCCAAAGCTAAAAGTGTCAGTCTTTTGTGTGATTTCATGTGAGATGCCTTTCTAAAGAGATGAAATTTCAGTAATTATCGTAAAAAACTGTGCTTATTACCATTATACACTAAAAAGGTTAGAAAATTACCAAAATATCAAACATTTTCTTATTGAAAAAGAGGAATGTATTTTCGTTTCACTAACTTTTATCTTAGCCTATATCAAAAAAGATAGATGAAAATCAGATAATTATATTATTTTTTAGTGTGAATCTTATTTTATTCTCCTTCCCAACAAATTGAATAAGCTTTAGAATCCTCTTTTTCTAGTTTTCATATTCTTAAAAAAGTGATAAAATGGTAGGAAGAATTGGAGAGTAGAGATGCCAAAAGAAGTGAATTTAACAGGCGAAGAAGTTGTCGCTTTAACCAAAGAATATTTAACGGAAGAGGATGTCCATTTTGTCCATAAGGCCTTGGTCTATGCGGTGGATTGCCATAGTGGTCAATATCGCAAATCAGGTGAGCCTTATATCATTCACCCCATCCAAGTGGCAGGGATTTTAGCCAAACTCAAGCTGGATGCTGTAACGGTAGCTTGTGGTTTCTTACATGATGTGGTAGAAGATACAGATGCAACCTTGGACGATTTGGAAAGAGAGTTTGGTCCTGATGTGCGCGTAATCGTAGATGGGGTTACTAAGCTTGGTAAAGTTAAGTACAAGTCTCACGAAGAGCAGTTGGCAGAAAATCATCGCAAGATGCTCATGGCCATGTCTGAGGACATCCGTGTTATCTTGGTCAAACTGTCTGACCGCTTGCACAATATGCGGACCCTGAAACACCTTCGTAAAGACAAGCAGGAGCGTATTTCCAAAGAAACTATGGAAATCTATGCCCCGCTTGCCCATCGTCTGGGGATTTCCAGCGTTAAATGGGAATTGGAAGACCTATCTTTCCGTTATCTCAACCCAACGGAGTTTTACAAGATTACCCATATGATGAAGGAAAAACGCAGAGAGCGTGAAGCCTTGGTGGATGAGGTAGTCACAAAATTAGAGGAATATACGACAGATCGTCACTTGACAGGGAAGATTTATGGTCGTCCCAAACATATTTACTCGATTTTCCGCAAAATGCAGGATAAGAGAAAACGTTTTGAAGAAATCTATGACCTGATTGCCATTCGCTGTATTTTAGATACCCAAAGTGATGTTTATGCCATGCTTGGTTATGTGCATGAACTTTGGAAACCCATGCCAGGTCGTTTCAAAGACTATATCGCTAACCGCAAGGCCAATGGTTATCAGTCTATTCATACGACTGTCTATGGGCCAAAAGGGCCGATTGAATTCCAGATTCGGACCAAGGAAATGCACGAGGTCGCTGAGTACGGGGTTGCAGCTCACTGGGCTTATAAGAAGGGTATTAAGGGGCAGGTTAACAGCAAGGAATCAGCCATTGGAATGAACTGGATCAAGGAGATGATGGAGCTCCAAGACCAGGCTGATGATGCTAAGGAATTTGTTGATTCAGTCAAGGAAAACTATCTGGCTGAGGAGATTTACGTCTTTACTCCAGATGGAGCTGTTCGTTCCCTTCCAAAAGATTCAGGACCGATTGACTTTGCTTACGAAATCCATACAAAAGTCGGGGAAAAAGCAACTGGTGCCAAGGTCAATGGCCGTATGGTTCCGCTGACAACTAAGCTCAAGACCGGGGATCAGGTTGAAATTGTCACCAACCCGAACTCCTTTGGACCGAGCCGTGACTGGCTCAATATGGTTAAGACCAGCAAGGCTCGTAACAAGATTCGCCAGTTCTTTAAAAACCAAGATAAGGAATTGTCTGTCAACAAGGGTCGTGAGATGCTGATGGCTCAGTTCCAAGAAAATGGCTATGTGGCCAATAAATTCATGGACAAGCGTCATATGGACCAAGTTCTGCAAAAGACCAGCTACAAGACAGAAGAATCCCTCTTTGCGGCTATTGGTTTTGGAGAAATCGGTGCTATTACCGTCTTTAACCGTCTGACTGAAAAGGAACGCCGTGAGGAAGAGCGTGCCAAGGCCAAGGCGGAAGCAGAGGAACTTGTCAAAGGTGGCGAGATCAAGGTTGAAAATAAAGAAACCCTCAAGGTCAAGCATGAGGGTGGTGTGGTCATTGAAGGTGCCTCAGGACTCCTAGTGCGGATTGCTAAGTGTTGTAATCCAGTGCCTGGTGATGATATTGTCGGCTATATTACCAAGGGGCGTGGTGTGGCTATTCACCGTGTGGACTGTATGAACCTGCGTGCCCAAGAAAACTACGAGCAACGTCTCCTTGATGTGGAATGGGAAGATCAGTACTCTAGCTCAAATAAGGAGTATATGGCTCATATCGATATTTATGGACTCAACCGTACAGGACTGTTGAACGATGTACTACAAGTTCTTTCAAACACAACTAAGAATATCTCAACAGTCAACGCTCAACCAACCAAGGATATGAAATTTGCTAATATCCATGTGTCCTTCGGCATTGCCAACCTCTCGACGCTGACTACGGTTGTGGACAAGATCAAGAGCGTGCCAGAGGTTTATTCTGTCAAACGGACCAACGGCTAATTGTCCTAGTTCTTACTAGAAAGGCTATTATGAAAATCATTATCCAACGAGTTAAAAAAGCCCAAGTGAGTATCGAAGGTCAGGTTCATGGGAAAATCAATCAGGGGCTTTTATTGCTGGTTGGTGTTGGACCAGAGGACCAAGAGGAAGATTTGGACTACGCTGTGAGAAAGCTTGTCAATATGCGGATTTTTTCAGATGCAGAAGGCAAGATGAACCTGTCTGTCAAAGATATTGAGGGAGAAATCCTCTCTATTTCTCAGTTTACTCTCTTTGCGGATACTAAGAAGGGCAATCGTCCAGCCTTCACAGGTGCAGCCAAGCATGATATGGCATCAGACTTCTATGACGCTTTCAATCAAAAATTAGCGCAAGAAGTGCCCGTTCAGACAGGTATCTTCGGAGCGGATATGCAGGTTGAGCTGGTCAATGACGGACCAGTCACCATTATCCTTGATACTAAAAATAGATAAGAAAGACCAAGCCCGGCCGGCTTGGTTTTTCTCATCTATCATAAAATACTCCAAAATGAAATCTGTTCTTGATAGGCTTTGGGGAAATCTTGTTTCAGTATTTGACCTATACGATAGGAAGGGATGATATGTCCTAGGATGAGGAGAATTCCCTGAAGGAAAAGTGGGATATCACTTAAACATATCAAGGAAAGAATCATCAGGCTATCCCATAGGAGGATTTGTAAGGCAAAACGCCAGAATCTCGGTCTAATCTGGGAATAGAGTTGACTAAAGTGGTCACAAAGTTGATTGGAAAGATAGGTCAGTAAAACAGGATGAAAGAAAATGAGCCAACCGCTATAAATCAAAATCCAGTCCCAAGTAAGTCCCTCTTTAAATGTCAAAAATGCCAGCATGATTCCATCAATGACAAGGAGTTGAATGGTTTTGATGAAGATGATTTTTTTCATGCTAAAACCTCCTTTTCCTTAGAGACACTCCCATAAAGAGATGCGTTTGTCATAAAAGTCTGGATACTTGTTTCTTAGGTAGTCAGCCGTCGTATAATAAAAAGTAGAATGGCAAGCAGTGACGATTGGCATAAGAGATGAAAAACGATGAGAACTAACGAAGGCTAAAAGGACAAAAAATAGAAAATCAATGGAGAGAACCCCTAAATAGTAGAAGCGAATCTTTTTATTGATTTGAGGATAAATCTCAGCGAATTGATGTTTGAGTAGGACAACCAAGCGTAATAGCAGGAGTCCTTGAGTAAGAAAGAAAATAAAACCAGTGAGCAAGAGCCACTCCAAAGATGTCTCGGGTCTTTTGCTAAAAAATGCCAATAGTAGCAAATCAATGACTGCAATTGCTACAAAATGGATTCTAAAGAGTTTTTTCATGACAAGACCTCCCTCTTTTATCTAGCTTCATTCTACTCCAAAAGAATAGGAGTTACAACTAAAATGATAAAAAATTTTAGTAAGGAGATTCTGTTAGATTTCTTTATTTGATTTCCCTCTTATTGTTCCACCTCTTCATCATTCCAGACAAATAAAGCTCCGATTGCATTGAGGATATAAAAGATATATTTACCGATATTGGCGAAGTTTCCTTGAATACCAGCCTTTGTCAGCTGAACAAAATTGTAAATCAACCAAAAGCCCCACTGAGTTGTTAGTTTCAATGCGTTCAAAGCATTGGCAATGAGGGACAGTGCAAAGGCAATAGTTGTCACGTAGGCAAGGAGATTCATCTTGCCTCCATAACCGATATAGTTGGTCACAAAGGCAAAGAGGAAGGCGATGATGGAAATGATGATGGCTGCCAATTTTACCTGTTTTTGGCTCATTTGGTTGGGTCTGCCTTCTTGCGAAGCTTCCCATTTCTTAATCGCAAAGGTATAAATGAGGAAGGTGACAGGATAGGTGATAATGGCCGCCTTATTTCCAAGGATATAATCAATAGTACCGGACAAAATCGTATTGATAATGCCAAAGTAATTTCCCCACTTGCTTAATTTTCCTGTAAAACGAGTGGACAACATGGAAATCCCAACATTGGTTACAGAAATCAATCCAAAGGGAACAAGAGCAGTCCAGGGTCCCCAGTCTACGAATTTATCGAGACGGGAGTTGAGGTAACCAGATGCAATCGCAATCCCAACGACCAAAGCAACGCCGAAGAGGTCAAACCATTTAGATGTAGCAAAAATTTTGAGTGATTTTTTCATAGGTTAAACTATCTTTCTTTTTTTTAACAAACATTCTACAACTAAATGAAAGTAAAATCAAATGATAGAAATAAAACCCTGAAAATCAAACTTTCAGGGTTGGTAGAGGACTTGAGAAATTAGTTGATTTTCTCGACATAGAGTTGTGTTGCAATGTCCATATTCACTTGTAAATCCTCGTCTTTACTAAGAATAGTGAAGGTATTGCTAAAGCCATCAAACTGCTTGACTTGGATATGGTCACCGATGTGAAGTGAGTGCTTGTCCAGATAACTGAGAATGTCAAAACTATCGTGCACCCGAGTTAGGCGATAGGAGCCAGCTTCCTTGATGTCAGCTAGTGGCAGGTTATTGATTTCAACTAAGAGTTCTCCCTTGGCAGGAATAGTTCCTCCGTGAGGGCAGGTCTTGGGAAATCCTAGCAATTTATCCAGTCTTTCCACGAACAGGTCAGAGACAGTATGTTCCAAGACTTCAGCTTCCTCGTGAATCTGGTCACTCGTATAGTCTAAATGATGGACTAGAAAAACTTCAATCAAGCGATGCTTACGATAGAGCTCAGAGACCAATTTGAGGCCGAGGTCAGTCAGTAGATAGCCACATTCCTTGTCCTTAAGGATGAGGTTTTCGCTCTTCATCCGTTTAATCATTTCAGTTACGGCAGGGGGAGAGACTTGCATGCGGGCCGCAATTTCCTTGTTGGTAATTTTATGCAGGTCTATGCCAATTTCATAAATACACTTTAGATAATCTTCTTTATTCGGGGTCATTCGTTTCCTCTTGTCTAATATCTTTATCTAGTATATCAAAAAAAGCTAGATTTCTCTAGCTGTGACTTTTTATGTTATACTTATTGCAAGAGAAAAAACGAGGAGATGGATATGACAAAAATAGCTCTTCTTTCAGATATTCATGGAAATACCACTGCTTTAGAGGCTGTTTTGGCAGATGCTAGACAGCTAGGAGTGGATGAATACTGGCTTTTGGGGGATATTCTCATGCCAGGAACAGGGCGTAGAAGGATATTGGACTTGTTGGCTCAACTACCGATTACAGCTAGAGTTTTGGGAAACTGGGAAGACAGTCTGTGGCATGGTGTCCGTAAGGAATTGGATAGGAGTCGCCCCAGTCAACGCTATCTCTTGCGCCAGTGCCAGTATGTTTTAGAGGAAATTTCCCTAGAAGAAATTGAACTGCTCCACAATCAACCACTCCAGATTCATCGTCAGTTTGGGAATTTGACAGTTGGAATTAGCCATCATCTGCCTGATAAGAACTGGGGGAGAGAGTTGATTCATACTGGAACGCAAGAGGATTTTGACCGTTTGGTGACCAATCCGCCTTGTGATATCGCTGTATATGGTCATATTCACCAGCAGTTGCTTCGTTACGGGACTGGTGGGCAATTAATTGTCAATCCGGGTTCGATTGGGCAGCCTTTCTTTCTAGATGCCCAGTTACGGAAGGACTTGCGAGCCCAGTATATGATTTTAGAATTTGATGACAAGGGCTTGGTAGATATGGACTTCCGACGGGTAGACTACGATGTGGTAGCTGAATTGCAACTGGCTAAAGACCTCAACCTTCCTTATTTTGAGGTTTATTATGAAAGTCTGGTCAATGGTATCCACCATACTCATCATCAGGAATTTCTGAGAGAATTAGCCCAGAAAGAGGGCTATGATAGGGAATTAGATGCTTGGTTGAAAAGTGGTAACGATTGACATTACAACTAAAAAGGGTATAATAATAGAAAAAGAAGAGTAGAGGCAGGGTAGCCTCGTAAAAAGGAGAAGAGGATGCAAATTCCAAGTAGATTTACCATTGCGACTCATATGCTGATAATTATTGCCCTCGAGGGGAAGGAAAGCAAGGTGACCAGTGATTTTCTGGCTGCTAGTGTCGGGGTCAATCCAGTCATTATCAGAAAGACCTTGTCCCAGTTGAAGAAGGCAGAGCTGATTTCAGTCGCGCGCGGAACGGGCGGAACAGAGATTGTTAAGGATCTCAAAGACATTAGTCTTTTAGATGTTTATCAAGCGGTCGAATGTCTTGGTAAGACAGGCCAACTCTTCAGTTTTCATGACAATCCAAATCCAAATTGCCCTGTAGGAGCTCATATTCATGATGTTTTGGATCAAAAATTGGAGAGAATCCAGCTGGCTATGGAGGCTGAGCTTGGTCAGACCAGTCTAGAACAGGTCGTAGCCGATGCAGAGAGTCAAATGAAGGAGTGAGAGGGGTAGATGCCCTCTTTTTCTCTATGTAAAATTGTGATAAAATAGAATCATTAAAGGAGGAAGAAATGTATCTTGTTATAGGAATTGTATTAGCCTTTATAGTGTCATTTTGGAAAGATAATAGAAGTTTGTGGAATCCAGTATTATTCTTATTATCCCTCATTTCCAGTTATTTTTATCTAGGCTACCTTTTTTATCAAAATGGGTATGAGAAGATTCATTTCGCTTTTTTTATATTTCCCTTTATTTTACTTCCGATACTGCTTTTTCTAAGTGGCATCTTTTTAATCTATAATGGCCTTATCTTGCTGAAGCGAGAGGGACGTTCAAAGGCTAATTATTTCTCCATGCTCCTTGGAATAGTCATTTTGCTATTTTTTGCTTTGATGTCATTTCGATTGGGAGGACGATATGAATTATTTTACACCAATCACTTTCTAAATATTTTATTTGCATTTATTGCTTATTCTTACTTTATTTTTGGTTTTGCTTTTGTGGCTTTCATTCTGTACTCTATCTTGTATCTCCTTATTCCTAAGAAGAAGCATTATGATTTTATTATCATTCATGGTGCAGGTTTGTTAGACGGAGAAAAGGTAACACCTTTGCTGAAGAGGAGAATTGATAAGGCAGTGGAAGCTTATCACAAGTCTAAGAATCCTCATATCAAAATCATTGCCAGTGGTGGTCAAGGAGGAGATGAGAAGATTTCTGAAGCGCAGGCCATTACAAACTATCTTCTTGAAGAGACAGATGTTCCCCAAGATGCGATTATTCTGGAAGATCAATCAAGGACTACCTACGAGAACCTTCTCTTTTCTAAGGAACTTGGTGAGGAACTGGTAGCCAAACCTCAATTCCTCTTTGTTACAAATGACTATCATGTTTTTCGTACCAGTACCTATGCGCGTAAGTTAAATATGAAGGGAGATGGCCTCGGATGTAGGACGGCAGGCTACTACATACCATCTGCTTTTATTCGGGAGTACGTAGCGCTCTGTGTCAAGATGAAATGGCTCTTCCTTGCCTTGTATGTTCTGCTGTTAGTTATCATTTTGTTAGCCTATAAAGGGGTTATTTGGTAGTTAGATTTTATTAAAAAAGACTTAGAATGCACATGAAAGTCTGTGTTCTAGGTCTTTTGTTTTATATACATTTGATTTTTGAAAGCTACTATCTATTTTTCCAGGCTTGGTAACGGGTATCAATTAATAACTGGGTGAGGCGTCCCATGGTTTCCCTTTCTTCTGGAGTGAGGGATTGCGCTTGAACAAAGAGATGATGAATGTGTTCGATAGCCTTGAAGGAAGACAGGTCATTGATAGAGGTGATACCAGAATCAAGAATAGTGCCAAAGAAGAGATCGAAGTAGAGCTGGAGTTCCTCGTCAGGGACTGTGGCCACCCATTCCTTGAAGGTTGTGTCGACTTGTTGACTATCGCTATTGGTCTTATCCAGTTGAACAAAGTGTTTGTTCTCAATTTGCCAGCTAAAAGTATCGTGCTGGGCGATACCACCCAAGGCAGTACTGTGCACGATGATTTGGTGGGCAGGAATTTCTAGCATCATACCGATAATGGAACCTTGTGGGATAAAGACCTTGGTTCTATCCATTATCCTTTGATAGCCCTCGCTTTGTGTCAGTTCTTTGTGGAGACCAGGCGCATCAAAGGTATAAACTGCTGTGATCTGATTTTGCAAGCTTTGCTCAATTTGACTAGCAGCATAGATGGCTAGATTTCCTCCCTTGGAATGCCCAGCCAGAATAACCTTTTGCTTAGGGTGTTGGGCAAAAAAGTTCTTTAAATAGGAGAGGGCGTGCTTTTGAGCAGGAATTTCCTTCATATAAGTCAGGTGGAAATCTTCCTTCCAGCCAATGATACTGTCATCAGTCCCACGAAAGACAATCAGATAGGTATCGAGAGTGAGGCGGTAGGTCATAGCCGCAAATTGTTTTTGCAATTCAGGGTCGATTTCGTTGATAAAATGGGAGAGTTTGCAATTCTTGAAGCGTTTGTGTTTAGCCAATTCATCCAACAACTGGAGTCGATTTTTATTGGTCAACATGTTCGATTCTCTTGGAACCAGAGGTGCCAGGTCTAAAAGACGCTGAGGAGTTGTGGAGACTAGATTATCAAAGGAGAGGTAGGTGGTTTCTGTTAAGGCTAAAACATCTAATTCATTCAATGGAAGGTCGTAAAAGGAATCGTGTGCGACATCTTTCAGATAGTCAAAAATATTGGCCATAAGAGCTCCTTTCTTTTTATTTATCTTATCAAATTTCCCTTAAATTAGCTAGTAGGATTGCCTCATTTTGTTGCCTAAAAACAAGCTGCTTCAAATTCAGTTTCAGATCTTCTAGCATTGAAAAATCTGTTATAATAATAGAAAAGGAGGAGCGCATGCACAAGATTTTATTAGTAGAAGATGATCAGGTTATTCGTCAACAGGTCGGGAAAATGCTCTCTGAATGGGGATTTGAAGTGGTTCTGGTAGAAGACTTTATGGAAGTTTTGAGTCTTTTTGTCCAGTCGGAGCCTCATCTGGTCCTCATGGATATTGGACTGCCCTTGTTTAATGGCTATCACTGGTGTCAGGAAATTCGCAAGATTTCCAAGGTCCCCATCATGTTTCTGTCTTCGAGAGACCAGGCTATGGATATTGTCATGGCAATCAATATGGGGGCGGATGACTTTGTGACCAAGCCTTTTGACCAGCAGGTTCTTTTAGCCAAAGTTCAGGGCTTGTTGCGACGTTCATATGAGTTTGGGCGTGACGAGAGTTTACTGGAATATGCTGGTGTTATCCTCAATACCAAATCAATGGATTTACATTATCAAGGGCAAGTCTTGAATTTGACCAAGAACGAATTCCAGATTTTACGAGTTTTGTTTGAGCATGCGGGCAATATTGTAGCGCGTGACGATCTCATGCGGGAACTTTGGAACAGTGACTTTTTCATTGATGACAATACCCTATCTGTTAATGTGGCTCGTTTGCGTAAAAAATTGGAAGAGCAGGGCTTGGTAGGATTTATCGAGACCAAGAAAGGGATAGGGTACGGACTGAAGCATGCTTGATTGGAAACAATTTTTTCTAGCCTATCTGCATTCCCGTAGTCGTCTGTTTGTCTATCTGATTTCTTTGACGTTTCTGGTCTTACTCTTTCAGTTTTTATTTGCCAGTTTGGGAATTTACTTTCTCTACTTTTTCCTCTTGTGTTGCTTTGTAACCATCTTATTTTTCACTTGGGACATATTGGTGGAAATGCAGGTCTATCGTCAGGAAATTCTCTATGGGGAGAGGGAAGCCAAATCTCCTTTGGAAATAGTTTTAGCAGAAAAATTAGAAGCGCGTGAGATGGAACTTTATCAGCAGAGGTCAGATTCAGAAAGAAAATTGACGGATTTGCTGGATTACTATACCTTGTGGGTTCATCAGATTAAGACCCCCATTGCAGCTAGTCAACTCTTAGTTGCAGAAGTAGCCGACCGCCAACTGAAGCAGCAATTAGAACAGGAAATTTTCAAGATTGATTCCTATACCAATCTAGTTTTACAGTACCTGCGTTTAGAAAGTTTCCATGATGATTTGGTCTTAAAGCAGGTTCAAATTGAGGACTTGGTCAAGGAAATAATTCGTAAATATGCTCTTTTCTTTATTCAAAAAGGACTAAATGTCAATCTACATGACCTTGATAAAGAAATCGTTACGGATAAAAAGTGGCTATTAGTGGTCATTGAACAAATTATCTCAAACAGCCTCAAGTACACCAAGGAAGGTGGTCTGGAGATTTATATGGAAGGTCAGGAACTCTGTATAAAGGATACAGGAATCGGGATAAAAAACAGTGATGTCCTCCGAGTCTTTGAACGTGGATTTTCAGGGTATAATGGACGCCTAACCCAGCAGTCATCTGGACTTGGACTTTACCTATCTAAGAAAATTTCTGAAGAACTGGGGCACCAGATTCGTATCGAGTCTGAGGTAGGTACAGGAACGACAGTGCGGATTCAGTTTGCTCAAGTGAACCTAGTCCTTGAGTGAGCAGAGACAATGAGTTTTTACCCAATCTCTTTTTGCTATATTTCAGGATATTTGAAGACAGTTTTTTACAAAACCAATAATAGAATTTTTAATACGGAATATAGTATAAATACTGGTTCAAAGTGAAGTTTTGTATGCTTTATACTTTTGTTGAGTATAAAATCTATAAACTATGGGTGAATTACAAAAATTAATTTGAGATGAAGTGAATTGTAGACTTGGGAAATGTCTCCTATTCGATTTCAGAATGAATCGTTGATACAGGATTAAAAGAACTGCAGCTTTCTTTTTATTTTGAATGAGATAGGTGTATATAGATTTGTGTAACTGGTGTAGAACTGTTTCCAAGAATTTATTGAATGTATCGAATACACACATTCTATTGATTTTGAATCAGTTTTTAATTTCTAAATATTATAATAGTTTTATCAAGTAAAAGGAGACTGCCATGATTGGAGACAATATAAAATTCTTACGAAAATCACATAATCTGATATAACCAGAATTTTCACGGATTGTGGGTGTGTCACGAAATAGCCTAAATTGTTAGAAAAACTGAAAAAGCTTACTTTCAATAGAAGTATTGGAAATATTCATTTTACATCTATCAAAGAAACATGGGATAGACCTATATTTTACAAAATAGCAAATTATATTTTGAATGATAGTAAAAACTGCAGAACTTGTGTGATTTACAATTATTGCACTCAATGTCTGAGTATCGCACTATCTGAAATAAGGAATAGTAGAGATTGTTCTGAGATATGTAAAAAAACGCATTAGCAAGGAGTATCGTATATGCTACCATATCTTAAAACTATTAGATGGTATCTCTTCTTTAATTTTCTTTTTGGTGTAGTATCGAATATCTGCACAGCTTTGTTACCGTATTTCACGCAGGCATTAATCAAAGGGGATTATCAAGTAGCTCTATATGGTTACTCTATGTCAGTGGCAGGCTATTTGAGTTGTAACTATATCCAAATGATACTTGATTGGAAGCAGGGGATTATCTTTTCGACTACTTTGAAAAATGAGTGGTTTCGTTCACTTCTGGGACTCAGTCACCACGATTTCAAGCAGAAAACAGTAGCAGAGTATATTTCCTATCAATCTAATGACCTAGATTCGTTGGAAAAGGATTACCTTCCTCCATTGATGAGTTTTATCAAACAAATTTTACGTATCATCATTTACGCTTTCATTATTAGCAGAACAATTAATCCTATTGTATCACTGATTTTAATCTTTTCCACTGGAATTAGTATTCAAATTCCTAAAATCGTTGGGAAGTTGACCGCTAATTGTAGACAGGTTTACTTGAAAAAACAAGGAGATTACTATCGAACTTTGGAGGATTTGCTCATGGGACATCATTTGGTAAATAAACTAACTATGTCGCATTTTTTGAATCAACAAAAGAGCTCTCTAAAGAATTTGCAGGATAAGTATTTTAAGTATGGTTTGACAAAAATTACAGGCATCTTATTGACAGGTGTTTCTTTTGAATTCATTAGTCTTGTTCTGTTTATTTATTTAGCCTACTCTCTATCTCACCAGCAACTCGGTATTCCTGAGGTGGTGGCGAGTTTCGGATATATTAATGCTTTTTCTGAACCAATACAGGAAATCCTTTATGATTTACAAATGTTAGAGTCCGTAAAGCCTGTAATCAAGAGTTTTCAAAACATTGTTGGGAGACCCGTTTCAGTTCAAGCACCTCAACATTCTTTTGATACGATTACTTTGAAAAACATTTCCAAACAACTGGGAGAATCAAAATTGATAATTACTTCCGCTACGATTCAAAAAGGGGATAAAATTGCGCTTATTGGTAAGAATGGGTCTGGAAAAAGTAGTCTTCTCAACATTTTAAATGGAACAGATGAAGATTTTGAAGGACAAATTGTGCTAGATGGGCTTGTTTTGGACCATCTTTGGGGAAGATTCGGTATGATTCTGCAACAAGAACATACATTTATTTCAAGTTATGAAAATAATGTAACGCTATTCAATAGTTTCAATGAAAAATTCAGAGAAGAAGATTTTGAAAAAATTCCACCACAATCCCTGTCAGGTGGTCAGCAACAACGAATGTATTTAAATCGTGAGAAAAATCGTAAAAATCCATTGCTTATCCTAGACGAACCTTTCTCTGCCTTGGATACTAATCAGTTTAAAATGGAATTGGAAAGAGTTCTGGAACTACCAAGTGCCGTCATTGTTACTTTACATCGCCAAAACGAATTATTAAGTAAGTTTGACCAAGTTTGGGAAATTAAGAATGGAGAACTTGTAATTTTGAAATAGCTAAATTATAAAGAATAAAACGCATAGTATCAAGGTTCAGGAGATACCGTTTTTCCTTCTTCGGATAAGGAAACAAAAATTTCTTGCTTCATCTATCTATTCAATTGATAGATTTCTTCGAAGAAAGACTGTAAAATTTTTGATATAATGTTAAGGATGGACTGACGGATATTTAAAGGATAATTTTCAAAAGAATAACAGGTGAGAAGAAAAATATGTAAGATTGGACAGAAGTCTCTCTACCATCATCCATGCAGAAACAAAATTATACGAAATAAAAGGAGTAACCAATGACTGGAAACTATTCAACACGTGAATACCGTGAGAAATTATATGATGATCTTCATGTTCGATTAAGAGATACAGTGATTTTGATGTGTGCGATTTTTATTGCCTCTATTGGCCTAAATATGAATTCAACAGCTGTCATTATTGGAGCCATGCTGATTTCCCCTCTTATGACACCGATTGTTGGACTGGGGTTTGGTGATGGAGATCATGTCCTATCTTCACTTTGATTATTGGAAAAAAACGGCTCGGTCAGGAGCTAGTATGAATAAGGAGAACAAATGAAACGTTTAAAAATGTTATGGCATATTATGCAGGTTACGGGTTTTACTCGGTTTGCTCTGAGTTTTGTGACCTTTGTTTTTGGGTCAGGAGGCGTGCTTTTCCTAGTTGAACCTGCTATCACAAATTACGGAGACGGTCTTTGGTATGCTTTTGTGACTTCGACGACTGTCGGCTACGGGGATCTCCTAGCTGTGACCTTGATTGGAAGGATTACCAGTGTCTTCTTGACGATTTATGGGCTCATATTTTTTGGCTGTTTATCAGCTGTTATTTTTAATTATTATACCAATTTAAATAAGGAAAGAGGAGAGGACAAATGACTGCCAATTATTCAACACGGGAATACCGTGAGAAATTATACGATGACCTTCATGTTCGATTGAGAGATACAGCGATTTTGATGTGTGCAATTTTTATTGCCTCTATCGGACTAAATATGAATTCAACAGCTGTCATTATAGGAGCCATGTTGATTTCACCTCTCATGACACCGATTGTTGGACTGGGATTCGGTTTAGCTATTTTTGATACGCGTTTAATCAAGCAATCTCTAGAGGTTTTATTGACTCAAGTGTTGGTCAGTTTGCTTGTCTCGACTCTGTATTTCTGGATTTCTCCCTTGTCTTATGCAAGTAGCGAGTTGATTGCACGAACCTCTCCAACCATTTGGGATGTCCTCATTGCTATTGCTGGTGGGATTGCTGGTGTGATCGGTTCAAGGAAAAAAGAAGCAAACAATATCGTGCCAGGAGTAGCCATTGCTACAGCTCTGATGCCGCCTATCTGTACTGCTGGCTATGGTTTAGCTAATGGGAATGTACGATTTTTATTGGGGGCTCTCTATCTTTTCTTGATCAACTGTGTCTTTATCATGCTAGCCAACATTGTTGGAACAAGAATTTTGATGAGAAAATCTCCTTTAACTTCATTTAAAGAGCTGAGCATTAAAATGAGAATTGGCTTGATTTCTTTGATTGTATTGTTGATTCTTCCAGCTAGCTATTCGGCAGTTACTCTGACAATAGAACAAGCGCGCAAAGAAGGGATCAAACAGTTTGTAGGAAAAGAGTTCGCCAATTATACGGTTATTAATCAAGTCTACAAGTCAAGTAACAATGAATTGGTCTTGACGGTTGTTGGAGATCCGATTTCAGAAGAAGAATTAGAAACACTCCACCAAAAACAAGCCTCTTACGGTATTCAATCTGTTCAATTGAAAGTGAATCAAGTTCAGAACTCGCCAACATTAGATAGTGAAGCGACCAAGGAATTTTATGAAACCATTAACAAGTATATCGATCAAAAACTCTCTGAAAAAGATTCACAAAAAGATCTAGTAAAAGAAAATGAAGCAGACAAGGAATGAGGATATTGACCTTATCTAACTCATGAAAGAAAATTTTGTGTGGTGATTTGACCAATCACTACTAGCTCAGATTAAATAAAATATAAAAAGCAACAGCTGAAATAGTTGTTGCTTTTTCTGGCTCTGAAAAATGTTTCTCAGACTGTGATTGTTTTATTTCTCAACGCGTGATTTGTTGGCAATATCAGCTAGGATAGCTTGAACAAAGTCATCAACTGAGACAGTTTGTGTTTCTTTTTGGCCATAGCGGCGAACGTTAACAGTTCCGTCTTCCATTTCCTTGTCTCCAACAATCAACTGGTAAGGAATCTTGCTTGTTTGTGAAGCACGAATCTTGAACTGCATTTTCTCATTGCGTTCATCCACGTCAGCACGAACCCCACGGTCACGGAGTTTCTTAGCTACTTCCCAAGCATAGTCCACGTGTTTTTCGTTAGATACTGGGATGAGGGTTACTTGGTGTGGTGCAAGCCATGTTGGGAAGGCACCCTTGTAGTTCTCAATCAAGATCGCTGTGAAGCGTTCCATAGTTGAGATAACCCCGCGGTGAATCATAACTGGACGGTGCTCTTCACCATCAGCTCCGATATATTTGAGGTCGAAGCGTTCTGGAAGCAAGAAGTCAAGTTGGATAGTTGAAAGGGTCTCTTCTTTACCAAGGGCAGTCTTAACCTGGATATCCAATTTTGGTCCGTAGAAGGCTGCTTCACCTTCGGCTTCAAAGTAGTCAACGCCCATTTCATCAAGAGCTGCACGAAGCATGGTTTGGGCATTTTCCCACATCTCATCGTTATCAAAGTACTTATGAGTATCTTGAGGGTCGCGAAGAGAGAGACGGAAGCGGTATTCAGTCAAGTTGAAATCTTCATAAACATCGATAATCAACTGAAGGGCACGTTGGAATTCTTCTTGGATTTGCTCTGGAGTAACGAAGAGGTGACCGTCGTTGAGTGACATTTCACGTACACGTTGAAGACCAGTAAGGGCACCAGATTTTTCATAACGGTGCATCATACCGATTTCAGCGATACGGATTGGCAATTCACGGTAAGAGTGAACATGGTGTTTAAAGACTTGAATGTGGTGTGGGCAGTTCATTGGACGAAGGACGAATTCTTCCCCGTCACCCATGTCCATAGTTGGGAACATGTCTTCTTGGTAATGATCCCAGTGACCGGAAGTCTTGTAAAGCTCAACAGAAGCAAGTGGTGGAGTGTATACGTGTTGGTAGCCAGAAGCCAACTCTTTGTCTACGATGTAGCGTTCCAATTCACGACGGATAGTCGCACCATTTGGCAACCAGAATGGAAGTCCTTGACCAACCTCTTGTGAAATCATGAAGAGGTCAAGCTCTTTACCAAGTTTACGGTGGTCACGTTCTTTGGCTTCTTCACGCATTTGAAGGTAGTTTTTCAAGTCTTTCTTGTCAAACCAAGCTGTACCGTAGATACGTTGCATCATAGCATTGTCGCTATTTCCACGCCAGTAAGCACCTGCTACATGGAGAAGGTGGAAGATTTGGATACGACCTGTTGATGGAACGTGAGGGCCACGGCAAAGGTCCACATATTCACCCTGACGATAGATAGTCAAACCACCTTCGTCTTCAGAGTGTTCTTCAATCAATTCCAACTTGTAAGGGTCATTCTTGAAGATTTCACGGGCTTCATCTTTAGTCACTTCTTCACGAATAGATGGGAAGTTTTCTTTGACGATTTTTTGCATTTCTTCTTCGATACGAGGAAGGTCTTCGTTAGAGATTTGACCAGCTGTGTTGTCAGTATCGTAGTAGAAACCATCTTCGATGGCTGGACCAACTCCCAAGTGAATGTCTGGGAAAAGACGACGAGCTGCTTGGGCGAACAAGTGAGCAGCTGAGTGACGCAAGATTGGAAGGGCATCTTCGTGATCAGGTGTCACAATTTCGATGCTTCCATCTTCAGTGATAGCACGAGTAGTGTCGATGAGTTTGCCGTTGAATTTACCAGCCAAGGCCTTTTTAGCTAGGGAATTGCTGATAGATTGGGCAATTTCAAAAGTTGTAACGCCAGATTCGAATTCACGAACAGCGCCATCTGGGAAAGTAATGTTAATCATGATGTTCTCCTTACTTATATTATTGACGAATGTGTTAACCCTATTCTAAAAACAGGGACAGAGGATTGTGAAAGCTAGAAAAACAAAAAGCGACATCCTCGAAAGGACGTCGCAACGTGGTTCCACCTTCATTTATGTACCTCAAAAGAGAGGGACACCTCTGATCGGCTCTAACGTAGCCACCGTTTTATGTTTTCATAAAAAATCACGAGTAGTATCAGTTTAGGCTTTCTATGCGTTTCCAGCAACCACGCACTCTCTAGTAGAAAGGGACTAAGTGACTTGTCTCTATGGATTATTATAGCATGATTGTGAGATTTTTCAAGGATTTTGTGAAAGTTTTTTGTTTTTCATTTTTTGTAGAATATGCTTGATGCCAATACCAGAAGCCAGACCCATCAGAGCCAAGGTTTCATAGGCTAAAAAGTAAAACAAGATAAATTCACCAAAGGTTATGATAGTAAAGCAAAAGAGCAGTCCGTTACCAATTAACCACCAAAGTGAGAAACGGAAACGGTAGCTATAGAGTAAAGATACAATCAAAATTACCAGAGGTGTAAAGAAGAGAATATTATTTACGTAGAGACTCTTGAGCAAAAGGGGGTCAGAAATGATTAGTGATAACAACTCATAAAGTGGCCAGTAAAAGAAAAAGATAACCAGATAGTAGGGGAGATGGAAATAGAATCTACGCATGATAATCACCTCGTTTAAAAAAAACAGACAACTTAAATCTCTTGCTATGATCATTATAGCATGTTTAAAACAAGAAAGTAAATCTGTTGACAAAGAAGTTAGTTATTGGTAGAATAGGGATTGTCGTAAAGACAAATAACTTCTTCTTGGTTACAGGCATGCCAACCTGTCACTCGGATGAAGCCAAATAAAAAGGAGAAACATCATGGCAATCTCAAAAGAGAAAAAAAATGAAATCATCGCACAATATGCACGTCACGAAGGTGATACAGGTTCAGTAGAGGTTCAAGTTGCTGTCCTTACTTGGGAAATCAACCACCTTAACGAACACATCAAACAACACAAAAAAGACCACGCTACTTACCGTGGATTGATGAAAAAAATCGGTCGCCGTCGTAACTTGCTTGCATACTTGCGTAAAAACGACGTTAACCGTTACCGTGAGTTGATCAACTCTCTAGGACTTCGTCGCTAATCTTGCGTCTAAACCGTTTCTATACTTCGTTGGCTTCGGCTCGATGTACCATTAGTACAATCTTCGCCTCGTCGCCTAGTCTATAAACGGTTTATCCAGCAAGACTGTAGCTCTCTGATTTTCAGAGGGCTTTTTACGTTGTCACCTTACATCGATATACTCAAGTATTATCTTCGGTTACGGTTCCTAGCACTGTAAGGTAAAATAAACCAGAATGATCTCCCTTCGGGGAGATTTTTTTGTTTCACTGAAATTTTCGTACATTCTTCTCCTCGCCGCCTAATCTATAAACGGTTTATCCAGCAAGAATCATGATGCTAAGGGCGTAAGAAATCCGTATGAAAATAGGGAAATGACACAGTGTTCGATGAACACAAGGAGTTTCATCTTTTTCACTAGGATTTTAGCCCGGGCTCAAATCAGCTCTCGGACTTCAGAGGGCTCTTTTATTGAGGTTTTATCGGTCACAATTTTGGAGACTACAAAAACAAAGAATCATTCTAGGAGAAGATATCAACGGTTTTATCGGTCACAATTTTGGAGACTACAAAAACCGAATACGTCCTGATCGATTAAATACGAATGTTTTATCGGTCACAATTTTGGAGACTACAAAAACCTCAAATGGTATCAGCTAATTACACCATAAGGGTGCGTAGCTACTCGGCTTGAAAAGCCGAGTAGCTGTCTGCAAGCCCCTTCGGAGAGCCCACACTTTACGAAGTAAAGTATAGTATGTTATACTTTACATGGAAGTAGTCACCGAATTCCAGTTAGAAATTACTTTGTAACTACGTTTTGAGGAGGAGTAAAATGCTTTCCTATGTTCGACATTACCCACTAGCGATAGCTAAATTAATGTGTCTGTGCTCTCCTAAAATCTGCTGATTTATTACTGACCAATACAGGAGGTTTTTTATGGGACAGACAATCATATCTGCTACTGGTGTTTATATTTCCACCAGTATCGATTATTTAATTATTTTATTTGCACAGCTATCACAGAATAAACAAAAATGGCATATTTATGCGGGGCAATATCTAGGCACAGGCTTACTTGTAGGGGCGAGTTTAGTTGCTGCTTATGTCGTTAATTTCGTGCCTGAAGAATGGATGGTTGGATTGCTTGGTTTAATCCCTATCTATTTAGGGATTCGCTTTGCAATTGTTGGAGAAGGTGAGGAAGAAGAGGAAGAAGAGGAAGAAATTATTGAAAGATTAGAACAAAGCAAGGCAAATCAACTGTTTTGGACAGTTACATTGCTAACAATTGCGTCTGGCGGAGATAATTTAGGTATCTATATACCTTATTTTGCTTCGTTAGATTGGTCACAGACCCTCGTGGCGTTGCTTGTGTTTGTAATCGGCATAATTATCTTATGCGAGATTAGTCGGGTGTTATCCTCTATTCCGTTAATATTCGAGACAATTGAAAAATACGAGCGAATCATTGTGCCCTTAGTATTCATTCTACTTGGACTATACATCATGTATGAAAATGGCACGATAGAGACTTTTCTGATCGTGTAGATTTTTTTGTTTCACTAGGATTTTAGCCCGAGCTCAAATCAGCTCTCTGACTTCAGAGGGCTTTTTACGTTGTCACCTTACCTCTCGATATACTCAAGTATTATCTTCGGTTACGGTTCCTAGCACAATAAAATCAACTATATTCATTTGTTCTCATCTTGTTCCATTGTTGAAAATATGGTATACTTTTCATGAGAATTTTCTAAATTTTTAATATTCTATCAAAGGAGGTTTGCATGCTTTCCAAATTTTCTGGAAGCCGACAGGACCTGAAATTTGTATTGCTTTTAGCTATTTTGCTAGCTGTTTTAGGTATTTCCCTCTTTCTAGCAGTCTCTATGGGATCCGTTGCGATTCATCTAGGAGATACCTATCGGATTATTTTGAGCAGGTTGGGGTTTCCTCTTGAGATAGGAGAGGTTTCCAAGTCCACTCTTGCCATTGTATGGAACATGAGATTCCCCCGAGTGTTGCTGGGTCTGATAGTAGGTGCTGGTCTTTCCATGTGTGGTAGCGTGATGCAGTCCACAGTGAACAATCCCATCGCTGAGCCCTATGTCTTAGGAATCTCTGCGGGTGCAACTCTAGGGGCAACCCTAAGCATCATTCTTGGTTTAAAAGTGATGATTAGCCTTGGAGCTTTTCTTGGAGCTATTTTGGCAACAATTGCTGTCCTCATCATTGCCTCTATGCAGGGAAGGATGACGACTTCTAGTCTGATTTTATCAGGAACGGTGGTCAATGCTCTTTTTCTAGCTTTTTCCAATTTTATTATCTCAGTTGGAGCTAACGCGGACAGTGTGATGACCATTAAGTTTTGGACCATGGGCTCGCTTGCCGGAACTACCTGGTCTGACTTAGTCTTGCCAACTATAGTAGTAGGAATGTCCTTTCTATTTTTCTCTACGCAGTATCGTGTTTTTAATGCGATGATGATGGGAGATGAGGCTGCTTTAACTCTGGGGATTCCCTTACGCTTTTATTGGTATCTTTATGTGACCATGGTGGCTGTGCTGACAGCAGTCTTAGTGGCAACCTGTGGGATTATTGGATTTGTTGGTCTGATTACTCCTCACTTAGCTCGAGGGTTAGTAGGAACGAATTACAGGAGACTTTTTCCTGTTGCGACCATACTGGGTGCCCTCTTTGTCGTCTGGGCAGATGTACTCTCTCGTGTCACTATTCCAAATGCTGAGTTGCCTATTGGTATTTTCACGGCCTTAGTAGGTGCTCCCTTCTTTATTTACATTGTTGGAGGTAGGCGAAGGGAGGTGAAGGTCTGATATGGATTTGATTTGTCAGGATATCCACTTTGGACTAGGAGAGAAAAAAATCCTCAAAGGAGTTTCTCTTAAGGTTGAAGGGCATCAATTTCACACGATACTAGGGCCAAATGGAAGTGGAAAAACCAGTCTGCTTAAACTCCTCTATCGTCAGGAAAAGGCGGACAAAGGCTTGATAAGCCTAGATGGAAAGCCACTGGAGCATTGGTCACTAAAAGAAACAGCCAAGCAAATGGCGGTCGTCACCCAATTTAATCAATTGCAGTTTGATTGTACAGTTGAGGAAATCGTCTTGCTAGGAAGAACGCCCCATCTCTCTTTTTTACAGAAGGAAAGGGACAGAGATTATGCCCTCGTTCAAGATGCTCTCGTCAAGGTGGATATGCTTGAGAAGAAAACTCGTCTCTATTCGTCTCTTTCAGGGGGAGAAAAGCAACGAGTCTTATTAGCCCGTGCCTTGGCGCAAGAACCGACTCTCTTGCTCCTAGACGAACCAACCAATCACCTAGATATCAAGTACCAGCTAGACTTGTTGGCCATTGTGAAGGAGCTCAAGGTCAATGTTCTAGCTGTCCTGCATGATATTCAACTTGCTTGTCGCTATTCGGATTATCTCTATCTGATGAAAGAGGGGGAAATCCTTTACCAAGGGACTCCAAAGGAGACCATCACCCCTGAGTCATTGCAAACTGTATATGGAGTTCAAAGTCAGGTGACTTGGACCGAGGATCAGCAAGCCATGATTCACTATTTATAAAAATGAAAAGGAAAATAAGATGAAAAAAACACTAAGCATTTTACTGGTAACAGTAGCTACCTTAACTTTGGCAGCTTGTGGTAACACTACTACAGAAAAAACTACCACACAGTCTAGCACAGAAACAAGTCAAAAGGCGAGCACAGAGACGACTTATCCACTAACGGTCAAAACCTATGATGCTAAAGGAAATGAAGTCGAACAAGTCTTTGACAAGGCACCTGAAAAAGTTATCACCAACAATCTTTCAACCACTGAAATCTTATTGGAGTTAGGCTTGAAGGATAAAATTGCTGGCATGCTTAATCCTGATAATGCTGTGACGGACAAATACAAGGACGCGATTGCGACGATTCCTCAAATTGGGGATAAAAAAACAGTCTCACAGGAGACAGTCCTTTCTTATGAGCCAGACGCTGTGATGGGTCGAAACATGATGTTTTCTGAAAAATCCTTGGGGACAGTTAGCACTTGGAATGAAAATAAAATCCCAGTTTATACACAAAAAGCTTCTCTCTCAACAATTCAGCAAGATTTGGGGAATATCGTAGAAGATGTCAAAAATCTTGGAATGATTTTTAATGTTCAGGAAAAATCCAATGAATACGTAGCCCAATTACAAACTAAAATTGACGCTGTTAAGAAAGCAAACCCAGCAAGTCAAGGTGAAAAGAAAAAGGCTTTGATTATGGTTGCGTATAATGATGAAACCTTCGGTGCCTACAAGTCTGCTTTGCAAGAAAGTTTGCTGAACCAACTTGGTTATACAAACGTTGCTACGGGGACATCAGGCTTGACCTTGGAAAACCTCGTGTCAATGGATCCTGAATTGATTATCTATGTAACCAGCGACCGCAATAAAAAATTGGATGAAAAAGCAGTAGAGTTGATGAAGGCAAATGCTGTTTTGGAAAGCGTTCCTGCTATTAAGAATCAAAAAATCATGACCATCTCTTACGATGAATTGATGGACTATGGTCCAGCAGTGATTGCTTCCCTTGAGAAAATCAATGACTTTATCAATAAATAGTGAGTTTGATTGGGAAGGAATTCAAGTCAAAATCAGCCTTCCTTCTAACTACGATCCCAATCAAACCTATCCAGCTATTTTATTGAATGATGGAAAATTGAACTTCCTATCGTCCCTTTCCGAATCTGTGATTTTAGTGGGCTTGATCTCTAAAAATCGCTTAGACGACTATACTCCCTGGGCGACATCGGCTCTGAGAGATGGAGCTCCAGATTTTGGCGGTCAGGCAAACGTCTATCATGATCATTTATTTGGAGGCCTTTTAGACAAGTTGCAGTCACTTTATCGCCTGGACGAAACTCGCCTTGCTTATGGAGGTTACTCACTAGGTGGTTTGGCGGCAGTCTACAGTCTTTTCAGCTTTGACAAGGTTTCCTGTGTCTTTTCGATCTGCGGTTCCTTTTGGTATCCTGATTTTGTGACCTACTGCAAGGAAGAAAATGTGAAAAATTTGGACTGTTTGCTGTATTTACAGAATGGTCAAACAGAAGGAGAACACCACACTAATCGCTTGGCTCAAGCACCAGTCTATGCTGAGCAGATCCATACCAGTCTTCAGAAACGCTATCCGAACGGCCAGTTTGTCTTTGACCCTTATGGACACCATGAACAAGTAGCTGAACGATTTTTAGCCTTTTCCAGCTGGTTGGCCCAAAAATGGAAAATCGAATAAAAAATTTATCCCTTGGCTTTTGCCAAGGGATTGTTGTATTTATTTAAGCAAGTTTTTCTCTTTTCTTATCTGGATTCCAGATAAAGCTTGCGATAAAGCTAAAGATGATGGTTAGGATAGCGAGGATAATGGCAAGGATGAGGGCAGGGATGCGGATAAGCCACCAGAGTGGGTTTGGTTTTTTATTATTGTGCCATTGTTTCGTTTCTTGGTCCAGACGTTGAAATTCTGTTTGGATACGATTGGCGACTGTTTCAATGCCTTCGTCATTCATTTTTTTGATATCTGAGATATCAATTGGATTTCCAAAGTTCATATCGACACGTTCACGACTAATCAAGCCCTTCAAAGTCATGGGACCTGTGTAGGTAACCGGCATAATACGGACCTTGGCCATTTTGGCAATCAGAGCTACGCCACCCTTGACATCGTTTGAGTGTCGGCTTCCACTTGGAAACATGATGAGAGAGCGGTCACTTTTTTTGAGAACATTGATAGGATATTTGATGGCTGAGGCGCTAGGATTTTCACGGTCGATAGGAAAGGCACCACACATACGAATCCACCAGCCAAAGATACGGTTGGTAAAGAGCTCTTTTTTGGCCATAAAGATAAATTGTTTTGGTTTGGTCGCAAAGGCCATATAAACTGGATCCCACCAGGTGCGGTGAGGTGCAACCAAAATATAATTTTCATCTTGATTAGGAATTTTATCAGTATTATGATAATGGGCATTGCCATTGATGGACCATAGGAGCAAGACAACCAATCCACGTAAATAAGTATAAAACATGCGATCTCCTTCGATTATTTTCTTGTTATTATTATACCTTATCAAAGGAGGGCTGGCAAACTTTTCCCTTGACTAGGTGCATATTTGGGGTGAGATTAGAATTCTTTTAGAAAAAATGATATGATAGAATTTATGGATAAAAATAAGATTATGGGATTAACCCAAATAGAAGTCGAGGAAAGACAGGCTAAGGGCTTGGTCAATGATTTTACTGCTTCGGCCAGTACCAGCACTTGGCAAATCGTTAAACGAAATGTCTTTACCCTTTTTAACGCTTTGAACTTTGCCATTGCTTTGGCCCTTGCCTTTGTGCAAGCTTGGAGCAATCTGGTCTTCTTTGCCGTTATCTGCTTTAACGCTTTTTCTGGAATTGTGACCGAGCTGCGGGCTAAACACATGGTGGACAAGCTCAATCTCATGACCAAGGAAAAGGTTAAAACCATTCGTGATGGCCAAGAAGTAGCTCTGAATCCTGAAGAATTGGTGTTAGGAGATGTCATTCGTTTGTCTGCAGGAGAGCAGATTCCTAGTGATGCCTTGGTTTTGGAAGGCTTTACGGAGGTTAATGAAGCCATGCTAACGGGAGAAAGTGATTTGGTGCAAAAGGAAGTGGATGCCTTGCTCTTGTCAGGAAGTTTCTTGGCTAGTGGGGCAGTTTTGGCTCAAGTTCACCATGTTGGGGCTGATAACTATGCTGCCAAACTCATGCTGGAAGCCAAGACCGTTAAACCAATCAACTCTCGTATCATGAAATCGCTGGACAAGTTAGCAGGTTTTACTGGAAAGATTATCATTCCTTTTGGTCTGGCTCTCTTGCTAGAAGCCTTGATGTTAAAAGGCTTGCCTCTTAAGTCGTCCGTTGTAAACTCGTCTACAGCCCTTTTGGGGATGTTACCTAAGGGAATTGCCCTTTTGACCATTACTTCGCTCTTGACTGCAGTTATCAAGCTAGGTTTGAAAAAGGTTTTGGTGCAGGAGATGTACTCTGTTGAAACCTTGGCGCGTGTGGATATGCTCTGTTTGGACAAGACGGGCACCATCACCCAAGGAAAGATGCAGGTAGAGGCTGTTCTTCCGTTGACGGAAACTTATGGTGACGAGGCTATTGCTAGCATCCTGACAAGCTATATGGCCCATAGTGAGGATAAGAATCCAACAGCTCAAGCTATTCGCCAGCGTTTCCAAGGTCAGGTAGCCTATCCTATGCTTTCCAATCTTCCCTTCTCTAGCGACCGCAAGTGGGGAGCCATAGAGTTAGAAGGTTTGGGGACAGTTTTTTTAGGGGCGCCTGAGATGTTGCTGGCTTCTGAGGTCCCAGAAGCCAGAGAGGCTCTAGAGAGAGGATCACGTGTCTTGGTCTTGGCACTCAGTCAGGAGAAATTAGACCATCACAAGCCACAGAAACCATCTGATATTCAGGCTCTGGCCCTGCTGGAAATCTTGGATCCGATTCGAGAGGGAGCAGCAGAGACGTTGGACTATCTCCGTTCTCAGGAAGTGGGACTCAAGATTATCTCTGGTGACAATCCGGTCACTGTATCCAGCATTGCTCAGAAGGCTGGTTTTGCGGACTACCATAGCTATGTAGATTGCTCGAAAATCACAGATGAGAAATTGATTGCTATGGCTGAAACAACAGCCATTTTCGGACGTGTTTCCCCTCATCAAAAGAAACTCATCATCCAAACGCTGAAAAAAGCAGGACATACAACGGCTATGACAGGGGATGGTGTCAATGATATTCTGGCTCTTCGTGAGGCGGATTGTTCTATCGTAATGGCTGAGGGAGACCCAGCAACACGTCAGATTGCCAATCTGGTTCTCTTGAACTCTGACTTTAATGATGTTCCTGAGATTCTCTTTGAAGGTCGTCGTGTGGTCAATAACATTGCTCACATCGCTCCGATTTTCTTGATAAAGACCATCTATTCCTTCTTGCTCGCAGTCATCTGTATTGCCAGTGCTCTTCTGGGACGGTCTGAATGGATATTGATTTTCCCCTTCATTCCAATCCAGATTACCATGATTGACCAGTTCGTGGAAGGTTTCCCACCATTCGTTCTGACTTTTGAGCGAAATATCAAACCTGTTGAGCCAAACTTCCTCAGAAGATCTATGCTTCGTGCCCTACCAAGTGCTCTTATGGTTGTGTTCAGCGTTCTTTTTGTGAAAATAGTTGGAAGTAGTCAAGGTTGGTCTGAGTTAGAAATCTCAACTCTACTCTATTATCTCTTGGGGTCAATTGGTTTCTTATCTGTATTTAGAGCCTGCATGCCATTTACCCTATGGCGTGTCCTCTTGATTGTTTGGTCAGTAGGAGGCTTCCTAGCCACAGCTCTCTTCCCAAGAATTCAAAAACTGCTTGAAATTTCAACCTTAACAGGACAAACATTACCTGTTTATGGTGTCATGATATTGGTCTTTACCGTAATTTTCATCCTGACTAGTCGCTATCAATCCAGAAAATAAAGAAAGGCTGCAATCTGTAGATTGCGGTCTTTTTAGGTACAAGATTGCCAGCTGAAATGTGGTATAATAAGAGGTAATAGAGTTTTGGAAAGTGAGAGAAAATGATTTCAAAAAGATTAGAATTAGTGGCTTCCTTTGTGCCACAGGGGGCTATTTTACTAGATGTGGGGAGTGACCATGCTTATCTGCCTATCGAGTTGGTCGAAAGAGGACAAATTGAAGGTGCCATTGCAGGGGAAGTGGTGGAAGGCCCCTACCAGTCCGCGGTTAAAAATGTTGAGGCTCACAGCCTAAAGGAGAAAATCCAAGTTCGTTTAGCCAATGGCTTGGCAGCCTTTGAAGAGGCAGACCAAGTGTCGGTCATTACCATTGCTGGTATGGGTGGTCGTTTGATTGCTAGGATTTTAGAAGAAGGCTTGGAGAAGCTTGGCAATATGCAACGTTTAATCCTCCAACCCAATAATCGTGAAGACGATTTGCGTATCTGGTTGCAAGACCACGGATTTCAGATTGTAGCAGAAAGTATCCTAGAAGAGGCTGGCAAGTTTTACGAGATTTTGGTGGTGGAAGCAGGGGAAATGAAGTTATCAGCTAGTGATGTTCGCTTTGGACCTTTCTTGTCCAAAGAAGTCAGTCCAGTCTTTGTCCAAAGATGGCAAAAAGAAGCTGAGAAGCTAGAGTTCGCCCTCGGACAAATACCAGAAAAAAATATAGAGGAACGTCAAGTTCTAGTAGATAAGATTCAAGCCATCAAGGAGGTGCTCCATGTTAGCAAGTGAAGTAATTAACGCGTATGAAGCCTTTTGCCCTCAGGAATTTTCCATGGAGGGAGACAGTCGTGGCCTGCAAATTGGCACTTTAGACAAGGATATCCAAAGGGTCATGGTGGCTCTGGATATTCGTGAAGAAACGGTGGCTGAAGCCATTGAAAAGGGTGTGGATTTGATTATTGTCAAGCATGCACCGATTTTCCGTCCTATCAAGGATTTGGTAGCTGGCCGTCCGCAAAATCAGATTTACATCGACCTCATCAAGCATGACATCGCAGTTTATGTTAGCCATACCAATATTGACATCGTTGAAAATGGCCTCAATGATTGGTTCTGTCAGATGTTAGGTATTGAGGAGACGACTTATCTGCAGGAGACAAGTCCTGAACGTGGAATTGGACGTATTGGAAATGTTCAGCCTCAGACATTTGGGGAATTGGCCCAACATGTCAAGCAAGTCTTTGGTTTAGATAGCCTTCGAATGGTGCATTATCAAGAGAGTGATTTGCAGAAGCCTATTTCAAGAGTGGCCATCTGTGGTGGCAGTGGGCAGTCATTCTATAAGGATGCTTTGGCAAAGGGGGCAGATGTCTATATTACTGGAGATATTTACTACCACACTGCCCAGGATATGTTGTCTGATGGGTTACTGGCATTGGACCCAGGTCACTATATTGAAGTGCTTTTTGTGGAAAAAATTTCTGCACTCCTTACTCAATGGAAAGGAGAAAATGGCTGGACAATCGATATTGTACCTAGTCAAGCATCGACCAATCCTTTCCACCATATCTAGTTAGAAAGTGAAAACAATGAAAAAAGTTGCCATTATTGGAGCAGGTATTGTAGGAGCAACAGCAGCCTACTACCTCTCGAAAGAAAGTGACCTAGAGGTGACCGTCTTTGACCATGGGCAGGGTCAGGCTACCAAGGCCGCAGCAGGAATAATCAGCCCTTGGTTTTCAAAACGTCGCAATAAGGCCTGGTACAAAATGGCGCGCTTGGGGGCTGACTTTTACGTAGATTTATTAGCTGATTTAGAAAAGTCAGGACAAGAAATCGACTTTTACCAGCGTTTGGGTGTCTTTCTCTTGAAGAAGGATGAATCCAAGTTGGAAGAACTCTATCAACTAGCTCTTCAGCGCAGGGAAGAATCTCCCTTGATAGGCCAGTTAGCCATTCTAGACCAAGCATCAGCTAATGAATTATTCTCTGGTTTGCAGGGATTTGATCGCTTGCTCTATGCTTCTGGTGGAGCGAGAGTAGATGGTCAACTCTTAGTGACTCGTTTGCTAGAAGCTAGTCTGGTCAAACTGGTCAAAGAAAAAGTAACTCTGACACCTTTAGCATCAGGTTACCAGATTGACGAAGAGGTATTTGATCAGGTTATTTTGGCGACGGGAGCTTGGTTGGGACACCTGTTAGAGCCTTTAGGTTATGAAATAGATGTCCGTCCTCAAAAGGGGCAACTCCGAGATTATCAGCTTGCCCAAGACATGGAAGCTTACCCTGTTGTTATGCCTGAAGGGGAGTGGGATTTGATCCCTTTTGCAGGTGGGAAATTGTCCCTAGGTGCTACCCATGAAAATGACATGGGATTTGATTTGACGGTAGATGAAACCTTACTCCAACAAATGGAGGAGGCGGCCTTGCCCCATTACCCAGTTTTAGCTAGAGCGACTTCAAGGGCTGAGCGTGTGGGAATCCGCGCCTATACCAGTGATTTCTCTCCTTTCTTTGGGCAGGTTCCAGAATTGTCAGGTGTCTATGCTGCTAGTGGACTAGGTTCATCAGGTCTCACAACTGGTCCTATCATTGGCTACCATCTAGCTCAACTGATTCAAGACAAGGAGTTGACCTTGGACCCTCTAAACTACCCAATTGAAAACTATGTCAAACGAGTAAAAAGCAAATAAGCATTTTACTGGAATTTTAGTCTCCCCTCTAGGATGGCAAATGACATTCCCTATCAAAAATGGTAAAATAAGAAAAAATAATCCGAGAATCGAGGAAAAAAGATGCAAGAAAAGATTTTGGTAACGGGTGGAGCAGGTTTTATCGGAACCCACACAGTTATTGAGTTAATCCAAGCAGGTCATCAAGTTGTTGTGGTGGATAACCTTGTTAATAGTAATAGAAAAAGTTTAGAAGTTGTTGAGAGAATTACAGGAGTTGAGATTCCTTTTTATGAGGCAGATATCCGTGATACAGATACTCTTCGTGACATTTTCAAACAAGAAGAACCAACAGGGGTCATTCACTTTGCTGGCTTGAAGGCTGTTGGAGAATCTACCCGTATCCCTCTTGCCTACTATGACAATAATATTGCTGGAACTGTTAGTCTTCTAAAAGCTATGGAAGAAAACAACTGTAAAAACATCATTTTCAGTTCTTCTGCGACAGTTTACGGAGATCCTCATACAGTGCCCATCTTGGAAGATTTCCCACTTTCAGTGACCAACCCATATGGCCGCACCAAGCTTATGCTAGAGGAAATTTTGACCGATATCTACAAGGCAGACCCAGAATGGAATGTGGTCTTGCTTCGTTACTTTAACCCAATCGGAGCCCATGAGAGTGGTGATTTGGGAGAAAATCCAAACGGTATTCCAAACAACCTCTTGCCATATGTGACTCAAGTAGCAGTTGGGAAATTAGAGCAAGTGCAAGTGTTTGGAGACGATTACGATACGGAAGACGGAACTGGTGTTCGTGACTATATCCACGTTGTCGATTTGGCTAAAGGTCACGTTGCAGCTCTGAAAAAAATCCAAAAAGGCTCAGGTCTAAATGTCTATAACCTTGGAACAGGGAAAGGCTACTCAGTTCTTGAAATTATCCAAAACATGGAAAAAGCAGTGGGACATCCAATCCCTTACCGCATCGTAGACCGTCGCCCAGGTGATATCGCAGCCTGCTATTCAGATCCTGCAAAAGCCAAAGCAGAACTCGGCTGGGAAGCAGAATTAGGCATCACCCAAATGTGTGAAGACGCATGGCGTTGGCAAAGCAAGCATCCAAATGGATTCGAAGACTAAGATGGTGATATCAATCATTGTCCCCTGTTTAAACGAAGAGGAAGTACTTCCTCTTTTTTATCAGGCTTTGGAAGCTTTACTTCCAGATTTGGAAACAGAAATCGAGTATGTCTTTGTCGACGATGGATCAAGTGATGGGACCTTGGAACTCTTAAAGACCTATCGGGAGCAAAATTCGGCAGTTCATTATATTTCTTTCTCTCGAAATTTTGGCAAAGAAGCAGCTCTGTATGCAGGCTTACAATATGCGACAGGAGATCTGGTGGTCGTGATGGATGCAGACCTCCAGGATCCTCCGAGTATGTTGCTTGAGATGAAAAATTTACTAGACCAAAATGCAGACTTGGACTGTGTTGGAACACGGAGAACTAGTCGGGAGGGAGAACCTTTCTTTCGCAGTTTCTGTGCTGATCTCTTTTATGGTTTCATGAAAAAAATTAGTCCAGTAGCCCTGCCGTCAGGTGTTCGTGATTTTCGCATGATGAGAAGATCTGTAGTCGATGCTATTTTAAGCTTGACTGAGTCCAATCGCTTTTCGAAGGGGCTCTTTGCCTGGGTCGGTTTTAAAACCCACTATCTGGACTATCCAAATGTCGAAAGGCAGGCTGGCAAGACCAGTTGGAGTTTTAGGCAACTCTTTTTCTACTCCATTGAAGGGATTGTTAACTTTTCAGATTTTCCCTTGATTATCGCCTTTGTGGCTGGTCTCCTATCTTGTTTTATTTCTCTGCTTATGACCTTTTTTGTTGTGGTTCGGACTCTCATTTTGGGCAATCCGACATCAGGTTGGACCTCTCTGATGGCTGTTATTCTCTTTCTCGGAGGGATTCAACTCTTGACCATTGGGATTCTCGGCAAGTATATTAGTAAGATTTATCTAGAGACTAAAAAAAGACCACTTTATCTCGTCAAAGAAAAAAGTGACCTTCCTGATTTTACAGAAAAAAATAAAGAGAAAAGACTATAATTTTGCATGGAAATATGCTAAACTAGAAGGAGTGGAACGTTCTTGTCGATATTAGAGTTAATCTTTAATCAAGGCACGTGTCGGACAGTTTCTAACAGCTTCTACGACGTCCTGGCTAGGAGAGATTTCTTTTTCTAGTTGGTCAGGGTCATCGTAAAAACGCACGATTCCATTATCGTGGTAATCAAATAATTCAGAATAAGTTTGGCAAAGACCACAGGCAATGCAGCGTTCAGGTATAAGTGTGATTTTCATATTTATATTGTAATAAGAAAAGTAAAAAAAAACAAGGAGTAAGGTATGGCAAAAGAACCGTGGCAAGAAGATATTTATGAGAATCAGGAAGAAACAAGATCAGAACGTCGTAAGAGAGAACAAGGTGGAGGAGTGCTGGCTAATCGTATCTTGACTATTTTAGCAAGTATTTTCTTTGTGATTGTAGTCGTGATGATTATTGTTCTTATCTATCTTTCATCGGGTGGGAGTAATCGCACAGCAGCCTTGAAAGATTTTCACGATTCAGATACAAAAGTAGAGCAAGTTTCTTCTACTTCTAGTAGTAGTTCAGAGCAGGCATCTTCTAGTTCAGAGGAGAAGGTAGAAGAGTCATCTAGTAGCTCAGAACATCCAACTGATCCAGAAGGAACTACAAAAGTTATGGCTGGAGAAGGAGAAGCAGCTATTGCCGCTCGTGCAGGAATCTCGATTGCTCAGTTAGAGGCTTTGAATCCTGGCCATATGGCTACAGGATCTTGGTTTGCTAATCCTGGAGATGTGATTAAGACTAGATAGGAGTCATAAATGAAGACGATTCAAATTGCTATTGACGGTCCTGCTTCAAGTGGCAAGAGTACGGTCGCAAAGATTATTGCCAAGGATTTTGGATTCACCTACCTAGATACAGGTGCTATGTATCGTGCAGCGACCTACATGGCTCTCAGGAACCAATTAGGAGTTGAACAAGTTGAAGAACTTTTAGCCTTATTGGACCAGCATCCAATCAGTTTTGGACGCTCAGAAACTGGAGAACAACTTGTCTTTGTAGGAGATGTGGATATTACCCATCCTATCCGTGAAAATGAAGTGACCAATCATGTTTCAGCTATTGCAGCAATTCCTGAAGTACGAGAGAAACTAGTTTCTCTCCAACAAGAGATTGCCCAGCAAGGTGGGATTGTCATGGACGGTCGCGATATTGGGACTGTTGTATTGCCACAAGCAGAATTGAAAATTTTCCTAGTAGCTTCGGTAGATGAAAGAGCAGAGCGCCGTTACAAGGAAAATATTGCCAAGGGAATTGAAACAGATCTTGAAACTTTAAAAGAGGAGATTGCTGCACGTGACTACAAGGATAGCCATCGTGAGACTTCACCTCTCAAACAAGCAGAGGATGCTGTCTACCTTGACACAACTGGTTTGAACATTCAAGAAGTAGTTGAAAAAATCAAAGCAGAAGCTGAAAAAAGAATGTAAATGTAGAAAAGCCGATAGATTGATATCGGTTTTTTTCTAAATTTGTCAAAATACTAATTTTAAGGTATAATAGTTGCTGTTCGAGAAATTTTGATTTTCAAAGAATAGTGAATGATGATAAGGAGAAACCATGAACAACCTACCAAATTGCCCACAATGTAACTCAGAGTATGTCTACGAAGACGGTGCCCTACTGGTTTGCCCAGAGTGCGCTCATGAGTGGAATCCTGCTGAAGTTGCAGAAGTAGAAGAAGGTCTTGTCGCTATCGATGCCAACGGAAATAAATTGGCTGACGGTGATACAGTAACCCTCATCAAGGACTTGAAAGTAAAAGGTGCGCCAAAAGATTTGAAACAAGGAACGCGTGTGAAAAATATTCGCATCGTAGAAGGCGACCACAATATCGACTGTAAAATCGATGGCTTTGGTGCCATGAAACTCAAATCAGAGTTTGTGAAGAAAATTTAAGCATGTCAAAGCACTATAAACTAGTATTTTATAGCCGTATCTTCTTGTTTCTAGCGGCTTTTACGGGAGTTTATCTTGAAATCGCCAAGCATGGTGGATTTGGGATGCTTCTCTATTATACGGTTTTGTCAAATCTTTTAGTAGCGATTTTTACGCTCTATCTCCTAAAGGTTATGAGCCGTTTAGGTGAAAACTGGCAAAGACCAAGTCTCTTGCGCTTAAAAGGTGGGGTTACCATGAGTATCATGATTACCTGTGTGATTTACCATTTCCTCTTAGCGCCCATTGCGACTAATTTCTATACTCTGGAAAATTTCCTTTGCCACTATATCGTTCCCCTTTGGTTTTTAGCGGATACCCTCTTTTTTGACAAACAGGGTCAATACAAGATTTGGGATCCAGTTGTGTGGACGATTTTACCCTTGCTGTATATGATTTTTGCTCTTTTTAATGGCTTGGTACTGAAACTTGATGTTCCTAATTCTAAGGTCAGTCCCTTCCCTTACTTCTTTTTGAATGTAAACAAGGGTTGGGATGTCGTGTTTAAGTGGTGTCTGATTATCTTTGTTGCCTATATGGTGGCAGGATTTATCTTCTACTTTATCAAGCAAATCAAGAGAAAGTCATCCTAATACTCTTCGAAAATCAAATTCAAACCACGTCAGTTTCGCCTTGCCGTACTCAAGTACAGCCTGCGGCTATCTTCCTAGTTTGCTCTTTGATTTTCATTGAGTATAAGACACAAGGGATTCATTTTCGAGTTTAAGAAGGAGTCTATACACCAAAGAGACTTCTTCTTTTCTTGCTTGATAACCATCAAAAAATAGAAGATTAAGAGAAATATAGAAAGAGATTTCATGAAACAATTTTTAGAACGGGTCAGTATTTTGGCTCTCTCCCTCGTTTTGATTACCTCCTTTTCGATTTCAAGTGCTCTACCAGCTATGTTTGACTATTATCAAGGTTATCCTAAGGAACAAATTGAGCTCTTAGCGAGCTTGCCATCCTTTGGAATCATGATTATGTTATTACTAAATGGTTTCTTAGAAAAAATATTCCCTGAGCGCTTACAGATTAGTTTGGGCTTGTTGATTTTATCACTGAGTGGAACGGCTCCCTTCTGGTATCAGGCCTATCCTTTTGTCTTTGGAACACGGATTCTTTTTGGTTTGGGTGTTGGGATGATCAATGCCAAGGCCATTTCCATTATTAGTGAACGCTATCAAGGAAAAACGCGCATTCAGATGTTAGGACTACGCGGTTCTGCAGAGGTCGTAGGAGCTTCTCTCATTACCTTGGCAGTCGGTCAGTTGTTGGCCTTTGGTTGGACAGCTACCTTCTTGGCCTATAGTGCTGGATTTTTGGTGCTGACCCTTTATCTGCTCTTTGTCCCTTATGGAAAAGAAAAGAAAGAAGTCAAGAAAAAAGCGAAGGAAGCAAGTCGTTTAACTCGTGAAATGAAAGGCTTGATTTTTACCCTAGCTATAGAAGCGGCAGTTGTAGTTTGTACCAATACGGCTATTACTATTCGTATTCCAAGTTTGATGGTGGAAAGAGGGCTTGGAGATGCCCAGTTATCTAGTTTTGTCCTAAGTATCATGCAGCTGATTGGGATTGTGGCTGGGGTGAGTTTTTCTTTCTTGATTTCTATCTTTAAGGAAAAATTACTCCTCTGGTCTGGTATTACCTTCGGCTTAGGGCAAATTGTGATTGCTTTATCTCCATCCTTGTGGGTGGTGGTGGCAGGAAGCATTCTGGCTGGTTTTGCCTACAGTGTAGCCTTGACGACGGTCTTTCAACTTGTCTCTGAAAGAATTCCAGCTAAACTCCTCAATCAAGCAACCTCATTTGCAGTTTTAGGCTGTAGTTTCGGAGCCTTTACGACTCCATTCGTTCTAGGTGCAATTGGCTTACTAACTCACAATGGGATGCTGGTCTTCGCCATTTTAGGATCCTGGTTGATTGTAACCTCTATCTTTGTTATGTACCTACTTCAAAAGAGAGCTTAGGATTGATTCCTAAGTTTTTCTTTTCGGAAATATTGTACCCAGACAATTATAAATTTTCTAGCTTGTTACGAGACTAATTTCTTGATAAAATAGAAGTCATGACGAGATATAAAGCAACTATTTCCTATGATGGTTATGCCTTTGCTGGTTTTCAGCGCCAGCCTCATGCGCGTAGCGTTCAGGAAGAAATTGAAAAAACCTTGACTAGATTGAATAAGGGGCAAGCCATTACCGTTCACGGTGCTGGTAGGACTGATAGTGGGGTTCATGCTTTGGGACAGGTGATTCATTTTGACTTGCCTTATCAAATGGATGAGGAGAAACTTCGATTTGCTCTGGATACCCAGTCTCCTGAAGATATTGATGTGATTTCTATTGAGCTTGTGGCGGATGATTTTCATTGTCGTTATGCTAAGCACAGCAAGACCTATGAGTTTATTGTGGATAGGGGCCGTCCTAAAAATCCCATGCGTCGTCACTATGCTACTCACTTTCCCTATCCACTCGATGTGGAACGCATGCAGATTGCAATCAAAAAGCTAGAGGGAACCCATGATTTTACCGGTTTTACAGCCTCCGGAACCAGTGTAGAGGACAAGGTTCGTACCATTACAGAAGCTAGTCTCAGGGTTGATGAGACAGGACAATTTTTGACATTCACCTTTTCAGGAAATGGTTTCTTGTATAAACAGATTCGCAATATGGTGGGGACGTTGCTCAAAATAGGAAATAATCGTATGCCAGTGGAGCAGATTGACCTCATCTTGGAGAAAAAGGACAGGCAACTAGCAGGTCCAACGGCAGCACCAAATGGCTTGTATTTAAAGGAGATTCGTTATGAAGAATAATCGTATTTTAGCACTTTCAGGAAATGATATTTTTAGTGGTGGTGGTTTGTCCGCTGATTTGGCTACCTACACCTTGAACGGCTTGCATGGCTTTGTAGCAGTGACTTGTTTGACAGCCTTGACAGAGAAGGGTTTTGAAGTCTTTCCAACTGAGGATGCCATTTTTCAACATGAATTAGATAGCTTGCGTGATGTGGAGTTTGGGGGAATTAAGATTGGTCTTCTCCCTACTGTTAGTGTGGCTGAGAAGGCATTGGACTTTATCAAGCAACATCCAAGAGTGCCTGTGGTATTGGATCCTGTCTTGGTCTGCAAGGAAACGCACGATGTAGCAGTTAGTGAACTCTGCCAAGAATTGATTCGCTTTTTCCCTTATGTCAGTGTGATTACGCCTAACCTCCCAGAAGCAGAATTATTGGCTGGTCAAGAGATCAAAACCTTGGAAGACATGAAAGCTGCAGCGCAGAAATTGCATGACTTAGGAGCGCCAGCAGTCATTATCAAGGGAGGCAATCGCCTTAGTCAGGACAAGGCTGTAGATGTCTTTTATGACGGACAAAACTTTACAGTCCTAGAAAATCCTGTCATTCAAGGGCAAAATGCTGGCGCAGGTTGTACCTTTGCCTCTAGCATTGCCAGTCACTTGGTTAAAGGTGATGAACTTTTACCAGCAGTAGAAAGCTCTAAGGCTTTCGTTTATCGTGCTATTGCACAAGCAGATCAGTATGGAGTAAGACAATATGAAGCAAACCAAAACAACTAAAATCGCCCTTGTATCCCTATTAACCGCCCTTTCTGTGGTTCTAGGCTATTTCTTAAAAATTCCAACACCGACAGGCATTCTAACTCTTTTAGATGCGGGTGTCTTCTTTACGGCCTTCTACTTTGGTAGTCGTGAAGGGGCTGTAGTAGGAGGACTAGCAGGTTTCTTGATTGACCTCTTATCAGGCTATCCTCAATGGATGTTCTTTAGCTTGGTCAACCATGGCTTGCAGGGATTTTTCGCAGGATTTAAAGGAAAAACTCAGTGGTTAGGCCTTATCTTAGCAACTATTGCCATGGTAGGGGGCTACGCCTTGGGTTCTACATTGATGAATGGCTGGGCTGCAGCCCTACCAGAAATTCTACCGAATTTCATGCAAAATATGGTAGGGATGATTGTAGGATTTATTCTTAGTCAAAGTATCAAGAAGATTAAGTAATGAGGATGTGGAGAAAGTCCTAAAAATCAGAAAAAACGCATAGTATCAGGTGTTGAAACCTTGATACTATGCGTTTTATTGTGGGAAGATTTTTGAAGAATTTTAATCAAAATAAAGCAAGTCTTTGCTGGTGCTTGTAAAGAGGTCGAAGCCATCCTTGGTAACAACACCGCAGTCTTCAATACGGACACCGACCTTGCCAGGAATATAGATACCTGGTTCAACAGAGAAGCACATGCCTTCTTCGATGACCATGTCGTTTCCTTCCATGATAGATGGGAATTCATGAACATCCATACCGATACCATGACCGAGACGATGGTTGAAGTACTCACCGTAACCAGCTTTTTCGATGACCTCACGGGCAGCGCGATCCACTTCATGGGCAGTCACACCTGGTTTGATAAAGTCAAGAGCAGCTTGTTGGGCTTCAAGAGTCAAGTTATAAATGTCTTTCTTGAATTGGTCAGGTTTGCCGACAGCGACTGTACGAGTCATATCTGACGCATAGCCGTTGACTAGAACACCAAGGTCAAAGAGGAGAAGAGCATCATTTTCAACCTTGTTAGCTGCTGGAATACCGTGTGGATTTGCAGCATTATCACCAGTCAAGACCATGGTATCGAAGCTCATTTCATAACCTTCACGTTTCATGGCAAAGTCAATTTGAGCGATGATATCTGTCTCTGTCTTATCAAGAGAAATATTGTCAAAGCCAACATTAACAGCCTTGTCCGCATAGAGACCTGCAACCATCATTTTTTGCACTTCGTCAGCTGATTTGATAAGGCGCATACGTTGGATACGAGGAGTGAGGTTTTCAAACTCAGCAGTTTCAAAGACTATTTTCAAGCCATGATATTTGGTCAAGATGAGATTGTCAAACTCAACAGCGACACGTTTGAAGTCAAGTTGTGGAAGAGCATGTTTCATTTTTTGCCATGGATTTTCAGAATCCACATAGCCCACAACTGGGAAGGAAACAGTGCTGCTTGCACGCTCAACCTCAAGGGCTGGGACAAAGAGGAGAGGTTCCTGATCTGCTAGGACAAAAAGGAACATTTGGCGTTCATGGGGATCACTGTAAAAGCCAGTGAGGTAATTGATTGTGACGGGGTCAGATACGACAGCGACGTCTAGTTTTTCTGATTCAAGATATGTTACGATTTGTTGTAATTTAGACATATGCTACCTTCTTTCTACCCCTCTATTTTGGCAAAAAATGAGAGAAAATGCAAGGGAGAAGGGTAAAAGAAAAGACAAAAAAACTCCGACAAGATAACGGAGTTCTTTGATATGATTTTTCTTGGTTTAAGAAAAGTCAGCCTTGCTTTTGACATCACTGTATTCTTCAGCGATTTCTTGGCTGAGGATGTCCTCATAAGCAGGGAGTTGAATGTCCTGACCATATTTCTTCTTGAGGGCAGTAGTGACTAGGCGATAAGCAAGATTGGCATTGCGAGAGAGGATAGGCCCGTGGAAGTAAGAACCAAAGACATTCTTATAATGAACCCCTTCGCCGACCTTTTCTTCGTTATTTCCATTTCCATAGACAACCTGTCCCAGTGGTTTTTGGTCATCCGAGAGGAAAGTACGGCCCTGGTGATTTTCAAAGCCATAGTAGGTTTCATCGAAATCTTCATTGTGAATCTTGATGTCACCTATAAAACGGTTATTGGTCTGGTTGAGGGTGTAGTGGCCCATGACACCTAGCCCTTCGATACGTCTCCCTGAAGCTTCAATATAATATTGACCCAATAGTTGGAAACCACCGCAGATAGCCAGAACCACACCATCGTTTTGGATGTAGTTGTCAATGCTCTCTTTTTTAGCAGGTAGGTCGTCTGCAATAATACTTTGTTCAAAGTCTTGACCGCCACCGAAAAAGGCGATGTCGTAGTGATTTTCGTCAAAGTCATCATGGAGAGAAACGATGTCAACGGTCACATGGGCTCCCAGCTTTTCAGCCACATACTTGAGCATGAGGATGTTTCCATTGTCCCCGTATGTATTCATGAGGTTTCCGTAGAGGTGAGCGATGTTGAGCTGATAAGGGTAATTGCCATCTTTTGAGGAAAGTGAAGTATAAACCATTAGTTCATCTCCTTTCTAACAATCTGACGACTAGCCAGCAGTTCGCGGAATTCAAGCATAGCAGTATAGGTAGCCAGAATATAAGCATGCTTGCAGTCTTGGTTCTCAATTGTCTTAAGAACTTGTTCCAGATTGCTTGTTTCAGTGATTTTATCAGCTGGATAGCCTGTCACTCGGAGACGACGTGCGATTTCAGAATGACGAACACCGCCAGCGTTGATTTCAGGAATATCCATGTCAGTGATTTGTTCAAAATCCGCATCCCAGATCCAGCTGGTATCAATTCCATCTGCATAGTTGGCATTGAGGAGGACAGAGAGGCTAAATGGATAAGGAGCTAGTTTAATCATCTCGATAGCCTGGGTTGCACCAACTGGATTTTTAATCAAAACGAGGGTACATTCTTTGTCACCGATATGGAAGGTTTCCTGGCGTCCAAAGACAGCACGACTCTTATCAAATCCCTGCTTGATTAGTTGGGAATCTGCGCCGAGGAAACGGGCGATAGCCACAGCAGCTAGGGCGTTGTAGATGTTGTAAAGTCCACCGATTTGGATGCCGTATTCTTGGCCGTCAATGACAAAGCGAGAGCGATTGTTGGTTAACTCAACTAGTTCTGTCAAGCGATAGTCGAGATCAGGACGTTTACATCCACAACCTTCACAGATATAGGCACCCAAGTTTGCATAAGTATTGTGCTCATATTTGAGGATGCCTTGGCAGTCAGGGCAGAGGATTCCTTCGGTATTATAGTGAGCCAGCTGAGCTGGACCTTTCTCCAAGTCAAAACCAAAATACTGTACAGGATTTGGAATAGCTGGCTTGTAGAAAAGTGGACTGTCTCCATTAAGAAGAACAGTGGCAGTAGGCACCTTACGAATGGCATCCAAAATCATCTTGTAAGTTGTGTAAATCTCACCATAGCGGTCCATCTGGTCACGGAAAATATTAGTAATAACAAATAAGCTTGGCTTGATGTAGTCACAGATACGAGATAGACTGGCTTCGTCGATTTCTAGGACGGCAATATTTTTCCCAGTTTTAGAAGATTTGGCTGTTAAGAAGGTTGTCGCAATTCCTGTAATCATGTTGGCACCGCTTGGGTTGGTCAGAACTTGACCATAAACCTCTTTTAAAATGCCGACAGTGAGAGCAGTTGTCAAGGTTTTTCCGTTGGTTCCAGTCACTACGACAATCTCGTAGTTCTTAGCTAGGTTTTGTAAAATATCTTTATCGAATTGAAGGGCAAGTTTTCCTGGAAGCGTACTTCCACGGCCAAGACGGCTTAAAATGAAGTGGGAAGAACGCCCAGCAAGAAGGCCCAAAGTAGTTTTTAATTTCATGTTTCTATTATATCATAAAAGAAGGAAAAGACAGATTTGATACTCAATGAAAATCAAAGAGCAAACTAGGAAGCTAGCCGCAGGCTGTACTTGAGTACGGCAAGGTGAAGCTGACGTGGTTTGAATTTGATTTTCGAAGAGTATGAGATTTCGCAGAAATGAAAACAGCCCTCAGAGGGCTGTTCGATACGATTAAATCTCAACTTAAATCGCAAACAAGTCATTCAAGTTCTCAGCCAAGGTTGGGTGAGTGAAGATTTGTTTTGTGAAGTAAGTGTAAGGAATTTTGTTGTCCATAGCAACAGTGATGATGTTGATGATTTCTTGAGAACCTTCTGAGAAGATGCTTGCTCCAAGAATTTCTTTTGTTTCAGTATTAACAACAGCTTTGAAAGCTCCTCGAAGGTCTCCGTTTACGTGACCACGAGGCATTGCTGCAACAGGGATTTCTTTCACTGCGTATGGAAGTTTCAAATCAGCTGCTTGGCTTTCAGTCAAACCAACTTGTGAAAGTGCAGGTGTGATGAACATAGTATTTGGTACATTGAGACGGTCTTCAAGTGTGTAGCTGCCATCTCCAGCAAGGTAGCTGTAAACAACACGGAAGTCATCAAGTGAAATGTAAGTAAATTGAAGGCCACCGTTGACATCTCCAACTGCAAAGACACCAGGAACGTTTGTTTGACAATGTTTGTCTACTTTAATAGCACCACGTTCAGTTAGTTCAATATCTGTATTTTCAAGTTGAAGTGGTTCTACGTTTGGTTTACGTCCTGTTGCGTAGAGAAGGGCATCGAAACGGTAAGTTTCGTTTTCAGTCACAACGAGCACTTGGTCACCGTCGTTTTTGATTTCAGTAGTACGGATATTTTGAAGCAATTCAATACCGTCTTCTTCCATGTATTGTTTAGCAAGAGCTGCGATGGAAGGTTCTGCACGAGGAAGGAAAGTATCCAAGGCATCTAGGACTGTAACCTTGCTTCCAAGTTTGTTGTATAGGCCGGCAAATTCAAGACCGATATTTCCACCACCAAGGACTCCAAGGTTTTCAGGTAATTTGTCCAAGTTTTGGATACCTGTTGAGTCAAAGACGTTTTTGCTTGTAGCAAGTCCAGGGATTGGCAAGACGTTTGAAACAGCACCAGTGTTGATGACGATTGTTTCAGCAGTCAGTTCTTTCTTTTCATCACCAGCTTGGATTTCGATGACTTTATTTGAAAGGAAGTGAGCTTCCGCATCAAAGATATCGACGCCTGTACCAGCAACAGTCGCATAGTTTTTACCGTTGAGGCGACTAGTGATAGTGTTTTTGGTAGCAATCACTTCTTCAAAAGACAAGTCTTTCTCAGCAGCAACCAGCAAAGTTTTAGTTGGGATACAACCGATGTTGATACAAGTTCCACCGTACATAGCTTTGCTACGTTCAACGAGGGCAACTTTTTTACCAGATGAAGCCAATTTACCTGCTAGTGTTTTACCAGCTTTACCAAATCCGATAACGATTAAATCATAAGTTAACATTTAGAGTTCCTCCTATTCGAATTTCATTCTAGCATAAGAAAAAAACTTTTGCACAATTCTGCTACGCTTTAAAAAAGTTTATGAAATAGTGGAAATTTCATCCTTATTTTCTCTGAAAAATCGTTTACATGAGTTTATCGATAGATTGGGCTATCTTTTGCTTCTCTCTTGTGTTATACTAGATAGGTTGCAAAGAAAACAGTACTTTTCTTTTGTGGAAAAGAAGCAACACGATTTTATATCCAGTATATGAAAATACGTCATAAAAAGAAAAGTATAAACTAAGCCCTATAGGGTGGCTTCGCACCACCTTTAGAAAGAAGAATATCGTGAAATTTAATGAATTAAACTTGTCTGCTGATTTGCTAGCAGAGATTGAAAAAGCTGGTTTTGTAGAAGCCAGTCCGATCCAAGAACAAACCATTCCCTTGGCCCTTGAAGGTAAGGACGTTATCGGTCAAGCTCAGACTGGTACAGGAAAAACTGCAGCCTTTGGCTTGCCTACCCTTGAAAAAATTCGTACAGAAGAAGCGACCATCCAAGCTTTGGTTATCGCTCCAACTCGTGAACTAGCTGTCCAAAGTCAAGAAGAACTCTTCCGCTTTGGTCGTAGTAAGGGAGTCAAAGTTCGCTCAGTATATGGCGGATCAAGCATTGAAAAACAAATTAAGGCTTTAAAATCTGGTGCCCATATCGTGGTGGGAACTCCAGGTCGTCTCTTGGACTTGATTAAACGCAAGGCCTTGAAATTACAAGATATTGAAACTCTTATCCTTGACGAAGCGGATGAAATGCTCAACATGGGCTTCCTTGAAGATATCGAAGCTATCATTTCTCGTGTCCCTGAAAACCGTCAAACCTTACTTTTCTCAGCAACTATGCCAGATGCCATCAAACGTATTGGTGTTCAGTTTATGAAAGAACCTGAGCATGTGAAGATTGCTGCTAAGGAATTGACAACAGAATTGGTTGACCAATACTATATTCGTGTTAAAGAACAAGAAAAATTTGATACCATGACTCGTCTTATGGATGTGGAACAACCAGAACTTGCTATCGTATTTGGTCGTACCAAACGTCGTGTAGATGAATTGACTCGTGGTTTGAAAATCCGTGGCTTCCGTGCAGAAGGAATTCATGGAGACCTAGACCAAAACAAACGTCTTCGTGTCCTTCGTGACTTCAAAAACGGCAATCTAGATGTTTTGGTTGCAACAGACGTGGCAGCGCGTGGTTTGGATATTTCAGGTGTAACTCATGTCTATAATTACGATATTCCACAAGATCCTGAAAGTTATGTTCACCGTATCGGTCGTACAGGTCGTGCTGGTAAATCAGGTCAATCGATTACCTTTGTTGCTCCAAACGAAATGGGTTACCTTCAAATTATTGAAAACTTGACTAAGAAGCGCATGAAAGGTCTTAAACCTGCAAGTGCAGAAGAAGCCTTCCAAGCTAAGAAACAGGTTGCACTCAAGAAAATCGAACGTGATTTTGCAGATGAGACAATCCGTGGCAACTTTGAGAAATTTGGTAAGGATGCTCGCAAGTTGGCTGCTGAATTTACTCCAGAAGAATTGGCCATGTATATCTTGAGTCTGACTGTCCAAGATCCAGATAGCCTTCCTGAAGTGGAGATTGCGCGTGAAAAACCACTGCCATTTAAACCATCAGGTAATGGCTTCGGTGGTAAAGGTAAGGGAGGTCGTCGTGGAGATGACCGTCGTGATCGCGAACGCCGTGGCAATGGTCGCCGTGATGATTTCAAAAACGGCAGTCGTGGAAATGATCGTTATGATAAGGAAAAACGTTATCGTAAGGATAATAAAAAACCACGCAATACTTCAAGTGAAAAGCAAACAGGCTTTGTTATTCGTAACAAGGGCGATAAATAAGAAAAAGCGGTTCAAAACGAATCGCTTTTTTATATAAGGAGACCGAATGGAAATAGAAAGATAAATAAAATAGATATATTATCTTCTTGTAATATTATAATACACAAAAATAAGGGGCTTGTCAATAGAAAAGAAGCAATTTAATTAAAAATATTCTTGTTTTTTCAAATTGCAATTAAATAAGCAATTTTCAGATAATAATTGAAAATTCAAGCTGTTTATGTTATAATGATAGCGATTAAATTCGAGGTGAAAAATGGCACATTTATTAGAAAAAACTAGAAAAATTACTTCTATCCTGAAGCGCTCAGAGGAGCAGTTGCAGGAAGAACTTCCCTACAATGCGATTACCCGTCAATTGGCAGATATTATTGACTGTAACGCCTGTATCGTCAATAGCAAGGGACGTCTCCTTGGTTATTTTATGCGTTACAAAACCAATACAGATCGTGTAGAGCAGTTCTTCCAAACTAAGATTTTCCCAGATGACTACATTCAAGGTGCGAACATGATTTACGATACAGAAGCCAATCTGACAGTTGATCATGATTTAAGCATTTTTCCTGTGGAAAGTCGTGCCGACTTTCCAGATGGTTTGACGACTATTGCACCGATTCATGTATCAGGGATTCGACTTGGTTCTTTGATTATTTGGCGCAATGATAAAAAATTCGAAGACGAGGACTTGATTCTTGTTGAGATTGCGAGTACCGTTGTTGGAATTCAACTCCTTAATTTCCAGCGTGAAGAAGATGAGAAAAATATCCGTCGCCGTACTGCTGTTACCATGGCGGTTAATACCCTTTCTTACTCCGAACTCCGTGCTGTTTCAGCAATTTTAGGGGAATTAAATGGAAATGAAGGGCAGTTGACTGCGTCTGTGATTGCAGACCGTATCGGAATCACTCGTTCTGTGATTGTCAATGCCCTTCGTAAACTTGAGTCTGCAGGGATTATTGAAAGTCGCTCACTTGGAATGAAGGGAACCTACCTTAAGGTTTTGATTTCAGATATTTTTGAAGAAGTGAAGAAAAGAGATTACTAATGACTAAGGCTTTGATTTCGATTGATTATACAGAAGATTTTGTTGCTGATAGTGGAAAATTGACAGCAGGCGCTCCAGCTCAGGCGATTTCGGATGCCATCAGCAAGGTAACTCGACTAGCTTTTGAACGAGGAGATTACATCTTCTTTACCATTGATGCTCACGAAGAAAACGATTGTTTCCATCCAGAAAGCAAGCTGTTTCCTCCTCACAATTTGATTGGGACTAGTGGACGGAATTTATACGGAGATTTGGGGGTCTTTTATCAAGAGCATGGTTCAGACAGTCGTGTCTTTTGGATGGATAAACGTCATTACTCAGCTTTTTCGGGTACTGACCTAGATATCCGTTTGAGAGAGCGTCGAATTTCTACAGTTATTTTAACCGGAGTTTTGACGGATATCTGTGTCCTGCATACAGCTATAGATGCCTATAATCTAGGATATGATATCGAGATTGTTAAACCAGCTGTTGCTTCCATCTGGCCTGAAAATCACCAATTTGCCCTAGGTCATTTCAAAAATACACTCGGAGCTAAGTTAGTAGATGAAAATCTAAATGAACTTTCTGAGTAATTTGGTTGATGAAATGAAAAAAATTGAAAAAAAGTGTTGACAAGCATCCTAAAAGTTGATATACTAGTAAAGTAATCGACGCGGGGATGGCGGAATTGGCAGACGCGCAGGACTAAGGATCCTGTGACCGCTTTAGGTCGTGAGGGTTCAAGTCCCTCTCTCCGCATAGGATAAGAGTTAGCTTAAGCTAGCTCTTTTTTATCTAGTTCAAGTAGAGCAAAAAATTTTTGCTCTTTTTTTGTAGGCTCTTTGTCAACTGTAGTGGGTTGATGAAAAGCTAAGCTCGAGAAAGGACAAATTTCGTCCTTTCTTTTTTGATGTTCAGAGAGATAAAAATCCTTTTTTTGAAGTTTTCAAAGTTCCGAAATCC
>NZ_JASHCQ010000004.1:0-110223 GCF_047464035.1 Streptococcus mitis | reverse complement strand
AAGCTTCTCTAAGCTATATCCTTGTTTTCTAAGTTCATAGATCTGAACTTTATCATCATAACTCAATTTCATAATAAAACACCCCAAAAGTTAGATTTTTTCTGTCTAACTTTTGGGGTGCAGTACACTTTGTAAACATTTTTTACTAAAAAATTTAAAGTGGGCGTTTGTTGGGCATGCCAGCCTTTCTTGGATATTTATTTGGTGTTTCTTTTTTCTTTTCTACCACTGAGATATAACGCGAATCTCCATTAGGTAGAGCGTAGCTGAGATTGTCTTCGACCTTACTAAAAAGGAGGTTGAGGGCATTCTTAGCTTCTAATAATTCCTCAGGAGCATTGCTAGCCTTGAGTGCCAATAGTTTGCCACCAACTTTAAGGTAGGGAATAGTCAATTCAGACAAAACCTGCATACGAGCTACAGCACGGGCAGTTACCAAATCAAACTGGGCACGGAAGTTCTTGTCTTGGGCAAAATCTTCGGCACGTCCATGGTAGAAATGAACACCGTCCAAATCTAGTTCTTGAGCCAAAAGTTGCAGGAAGTTGATGCGCTTATTGAGCGAATCAATGATGGTCACATCTAACTGAGGATAGAGAATTTTCATTGGTAGACTAGGAAATCCTGCCCCGGCCCCGATATCAAGCAGTTTGATAGTTTCATTGGGAATCAAACCTTGCGGAATAGGTGCAATAGAATCGTAAAAATGTTTGAGATAAACTTCTTCCTTGTCTGTAATAGCTGTTAGATTAATCTTTTCATTCCATTCAACTAATAGCTCAAAATAACGTTCAAATTGGTGTTTTTGCTGGTCCGAAAGTGGAAGATTTTGCTCGGTAAGCAAGTTGTAAAATGTTTCTGGTTTCATAGTTTTTTCCTTCTTTAGTATCATCTTATTTTACCACAATCATTAAAAATTTGATATACTGGTACTAATCTAAAAGCAGAAAGGACTTATATCATGACTTGGATTATTCTTGGAGTTTTAGCTCTTGTTGTGATTTTTGTGATTGTTAGCTATAACGGTTTGGTTAAGAATCGTATGCAAACAAAGGAGGCTTGGAGTCAGATTGATGTTCAGTTGAAACGTCGAAATGACCTCTTGCCAAACTTGATTGAGACTGTAAAAGGTTATGCCAAATATGAAGGTTCTACCCTTGAAAAGGTGGCAGAACTACGTAACCAAGTGGCGGCAGCGACTTCACCAGCAGAAGCTATGAAAGCTAGTGATGCACTTACTCGTCAGGTTTCAGGTATTTTTGCAGTTGCAGAAAGCTATCCAGATTTGAAAGCTAGTGCAAACTTTGTTAAATTGCAAGAGGAGTTGACAAATACAGAAAATAAAATTTCTTACTCTCGTCAACTCTACAACAGTGTTGTCAGCAACTACAATGTAAAATTAGAAACTTTCCCAAGCAATATTATCGCTGGGATGTTTGGATTTAAAGCAGCAGATTTCCTTCAAACACCAGAAGAGGAAAAGGCAGTTCCTAAAGTTGATTTTAGCGGTTTAGGTGACTAAGATGTTGTTTGATCAAATTGCAAGCAATAAACGAAAAACGTGGATTTTGTTGCTGGTATTTTTCCTACTCCTAGCTCTTGTTGGCTATGCAGTTGGTTACCTCTTTATGCGATCTGGGCTTGGTGGTTTGGTTATCGCACTGATTATCGGCTTTATCTATGCCTTATCCATGATTTTTCAATCGACAGAGATCGTCATGTCCATGAATGGAGCGCGTGAGGTGGATGAACAAACGGCACCAAACCTCTACCATGTAGTAGAAGATATGGCTATGGTGGCTCAGATTCCTATGCCTCGTGTTTTCATCATTGATGATCCAGCCTTAAATGCCTTTGCGACAGGTTCTAACCCTCAAAATGCGGCGGTTGCTGCGACGTCAGGTCTCCTAGCTATCATGAATCGTGAAGAACTAGAAGCTGTTATGGGACATGAAGTCAGTCATATTCGTAACTACGATATTCGCATTTCGACTATTGCTGTTGCCCTTGCTAGTGCTATCACCATGCTTTCTAGTATGGCAGGTCGTATGATGTGGTGGGGTGGCGCAGGTCGCAGACGAAGTGACGATGATAGAGATAGAAATGGTCTTGAAATCATTATGCTAGTGTTTTCCCTACTAGCTATTGTGCTGGCACCTCTCGCTGCAACCTTGGTGCAACTAGCTATTTCTCGTCAGAGGGAATTCCTAGCTGATGCTTCCAGTGTCGAGTTGACCCGCAATCCTCAAGGGATGATTAATGCTCTACGTAAGTTGGATAATAGTAAACCGATGAGTCGTCCTGTCGATGATGCCAGCAGCGCACTCTATATCAATGATCCCAAGAAAGGGGGAGGGTTCCAAAAACTATTTTATACCCACCCACCTATTTCAGAACGGATTGAACGTTTAAAACATATGTGAAATGAAGGCTGGAAAAAGTCTTTAAAATCTGAAAAACGCATAATATCAAGTGTGCAAAAAACTTGATATTATGCGTTTTATTACGGGGAGATTTACTTCCTTTTCTCCTGAAATTGACTTTTTGCCCCACCTATCTGCTATGTTGCAAATTTATAAATCTTGTAAATTAACCACTTCCAAACCATACTCTGTCAAGCGATAAATTGTTGAACAAACTTCTTTTAAGAAACGACGGTCATGCGAAACAGTGATGAGACCGCCTGGATAGGTTGCAAAGAGTTTTCTTATTTCAGGTTGAGAAGTTGGAGAAAAGTTTCGTGTAGGTTCATCCAGCAGGAGAAAGTTTGGTTTACGCAGCACTAAATCCAAAAGCAGGAGTTTTCCCTGTTGTCCGCCAGATAAGGAGCAAATTTGATGCTGCATTTCTGGATAACTGAAATTGAGACTAGCTAAGTGAGATTGGATTTTCTGTAGTTCCTCTTTTTCACCAGTTTTGCTGAGATAGGCTATTGGTGATAAATCCAATTGCAGTTTTTTGTGGTAATCTTGTGGCATAAAACCAAGGGAAATCTCTCTTTTATCATTCAGAATTCTCTGTACCTTGGCTAACAGAGTTGATTTTCCAATACCATTTGGCCCGATAATACCGATTTTTTCTTGGCCATGGACAGTTAGTTGTAGCTGCTGAGCCAAAACACGGTCGTCAATGGACAAATTTTCTTTTTCCAGTTGGATTAAGACTTTAGATGTCGGTAATGGCTGTATATCTGAGAAAAAAAGTCTAATTTCTTCCTCTTCAAGTGGTTTTTGGGTCATGGACTGAGCTGTCTTTTCAATACGTTTTTCTTGAGAGAGAACATTTTTCATCTTTTTAGCCAATAGGCGACCTGCAGTACTGTCTTTAGTAGCTCGAAGCGCAGTTTCTACATTTTGCTTGACTCGCCGATGTTTTTCCATGGTTTTATCGTAGGCTCTTTTGTCGTTAGCAGCTTGCTTGCTTTGTTTGGCAAAATTAGCATTTCTCTGCTCACTATAGCAATCATAGTCTAAATGCTCTACTAGTGTTTCTGCTTCTTTACGGTGCTTGACCAGTCGCAAGTGGACAATAGTGTCTGCCGTTTGAGAAAGAAAGTCTTCATCATGGGAAATGAAAATAACAGTTTGCCTAATCTTTCGAATCTGACTTTTTAGCCAATCAACTGTCTCAAGGTCTAGGTCATTTGAAGGTTCATCTAAAAATAGAATCTCAAAGGGTTTGGCTAACTCATGGATGAGCTGAATTTTCAAAGCTTCGCCACCCGAGAGGCTCCCGATCTCTTGGTCACTAGCAAAGCGATCGCTATCAAAATGCAATTCCTCAGCTAAACGATAGAGGACACTGTAGTCTAAATCAATAGAATCTAAAAAGAAGTAGTCGTGTAGAGTTTTCTTTTTCAGCTTCTCGGGGAGTTTTTGAGGAATGTAGGCTATTGATTGATAATCAGATTGAATGTCTCCCTTTATAGTGAAATCAGGCAAAGCTTCCCCCATTAGAGTTTTAAGCAAGGTTGATTTGCCATTTCCTTCTTCGCCAATAATAGCGACCTTTTCTCCGTATTGAATGGCCATTGTTAGGTCAGATACAAGGTCTCGTAAATCTTTATTTTGTGTGATGGTCAGGTGATTGATTTTTATCATATGATTGTCCTTTCTAGAATGTTCATAGTGCATAACAAAAAGCTCTACTTTATCTAGTAGAGCCCAAAGTCACTGTCAAAACTCTATTATCCTCGTTGAAAAACTCGTCAAACTAGCTTGGAGTTGCCTAACCCAACCCAAGAGGAGCATAGCTTTCTAGTTTTTTGATTTTCATAGAAGATAAAGTACTAGAAAATCTAGTGCAAAAAGAGCATGCAAAAAGAGACAAAAACAAGATCTACTAAATAAAGTTCTTTATTTGATAGACTTAGTTGTTCATGTCTCCCTTACCTCCGAGTATTAGTACCTCTATCCTATACCTTTCAGGATATTTTGTCAACAGAAAACTGATAATTCTAATCTCTAGAATCCAAAAACAGGTCCATAAAGAGTTAGTACGTGTTTGATATGCTCGTAATGGAACTTGTCATAGTTGCGCCAAGCGCTGCGTGCTTGATCATTTAGTTTTAGGCTACCAAGACCAATCAGAAGACTGGTACGTTGGTAAAATTTCTCAAGATCGATTAAGATACTGTTGTTCAACTTTTCCGCTTTTTTGAGCTCTTGCAGAGTAGTATTTAGCAGCTCTTGTAGTCGAATATCATCTGCCCTACCCTGTTTGCAACTTTGGAAACTTTTATTTAACTCGGATAGGAGTTGGGTTGCATTAGTAATGAGTTCTTTGTCTTCCATGTGAGCATCCTCCTTGCTCTGATGTATTATTGCCTATAGTATAGCAGTAAAAAACAAAATGTCATAGTAAATATGTTGAAAATCGAATTTTAATTATAAAGTTTGCTGTGCTGATTTGTAGCCTTTTCATGGTATAATCAAGAGAGTAAATCTTTATGGAGGAAGTATGAAATTAAATATTCAAGAAATTCGTAAGCAGTCTGAAGGCTTGCATTTTGAACAAACGTTAGACCTAGCCGCAGACCTGCGTGCACGCAATCAAGAAATTTTAGATGTAAAAGATATCCTTGCAGTTGGGAAAGTACAGTACGAAGACCGTATGTATTTCTTAGATTATCAACTATCTTATACCATTGTTCTTGCTTCAAGTCGCAGTATGGAGCCAGTTGAGTTAGTTGAATCTTATCCAGTAACGGAAGTTTTCATGGAAGGCGCAACTAACCAGCTAGATCAAGAAGTTCTAGATGATGATTTGGTCTTGCCTATCGAAAATGGAGAACTTGATCTTGCTGAGAGCGTGTCAGATAATATCCTTCTCAACATTCCTATCAAGGTCTTGACGGCTGAAGAAGAGGCTGGTCAAGGATTTGTTTCAGGAAATGACTGGCAAATCATGACAGAAGAAGAATACCAAGCCCAACAGGCAGTTAAGAAAGAAGAAAACAGTCCTTTTGCTGGCTTACAAGGACTATTTGACGGAGACGAATAATGGTCTTGTCAAAAAAACGAGCACGAAAAGTGCTGGAAGAAATAATTGCTCTGTTTCCAGATGCCAAGCCCAGTCTTGATTTTACCAATCATTTTGAACTACTAGTTGCGGTCATGTTGTCAGCTCAGACAACGGATGCAGCGGTAAATAAGGCTACACCAGGTCTCTTTGCTGCCTTTCCAACGCCACAAGCCATGTCTGTAGCTACAGAGAGTGAGATTGCTTCACACATTTCTCGCCTGGGACTGTATCGGAATAAGGCTAAATTCCTTAAAAAATGTGCCCAACAGTTACTAGATGATTTTGATGGCCAAGTTCCTCAAACACGTGAGGAATTGGAAAGTCTTGCAGGAGTTGGTCGCAAGACAGCCAATGTTGTCATGAGTGTGGGCTTTGGGATTCCAGCCTTTGCAGTGGATACTCATGTGGAGCGTATCTGCAAACACCACGATATTGTCAAAAAATCAGCGACACCGCTTGAGGTGGAAAAGCGGGTCATGGATATCTTGCCACCGGAGCAGTGGTTAGCTGCCCATCAGGCCATGATTTATTTTGGAAGAGCCATTTGCCATCCTAAAAATCCAGAGTGTGACCAGTACCCACAGTTATATGACTTTAGCAATTTATAAGCAATTTATAAGATGGGGTTTCAAAAGTTTTTGCTTGATTTTAAGCATGCTTTGTGCTATAGTATTTGATAACTAAATATTCCTTTAAACCTGTCCCGTGAGGCAGGCAAGGAGAACGATTAAGTAGTAGGGTGAAGTCTATACTGTTTGCAGTAGGGCTTACTTAGCTATACATTTCAAGTCTCCTTGTTTAAGGAGACTTTTCTTTTTGGAGGTTTGTCATGAAGGCAAAAGAAGTTGTAGACGAATTGACCGTCAAACGAGCGATTACGCGTATTACTTATGAGATTATCGAACGCAACAAAGATTTGAATAAAATCGTCTTGGCTGGTATTAAAACTCGCGGTGTCTTTATCGCCCACCGAATCCAAGAACGTTTGGAGCAGCTAGAAAATCTTTCAGTTCCTGTTGTGGAATTGGATACCAAACCTTTCCGTGATGATGTTAAAAGTGGAGAAGATACTTCTTTGGTTTCTGTTGATGTGACAGACCGTGAAGTTATCTTGGTGGATGATGTGCTCTATACAGGTCGAACCATCCGTGCTGCTATTGATAATATTGTAGGTCATGGTCGTCCTGCGCGCGTGAGTTTAGCAGTTCTAGTCGATCGTGGACATAGAGAATTGCCAATCCGTCCAGATTACGTTGGAAAAAATATCCCAACCAGTCGTTCTGAAGAAATCATCGTAGAGATGACAGAACTTGATGGCCAAGACAGAGTTCTGATTACTGAAGAAGCTTAGAAAGCTAAAGGGGTAGCCATGTCAGAAAATCAACAAGCATTGAACCATGTGGTGTCCATGGAAGACCTCACTGTCGATCAAGTGATGAAATTGATCAAGCGAGGAATTGAGTTTAAAAACGGAGCTCAGCTTCCCTACGAGGACCATCCGATTGTTTCCAATCTTTTCTTTGAGGATTCTACACGGACGCATAAGTCCTTTGAAGTGGCAGAGATTAAATTGGGATTGGAACGACTTGACTTTGATGTCAAGACTAGTTCAGTTAATAAGGGTGAGACACTTTATGATACCATCCTGACTCTGTCTGCTTTAGGAGTTGACGTCTGTGTGATTCGCCACCCAGAGGTTGACTACTACAGAGAGTTAATTGCTAGTCCCACGATTACGACTTCCATCATTAATGGTGGAGATGGTTCGGGTCAACACCCTAGCCAGAGCTTGCTTGATTTGATGACTATTTATGAGGAATTTGGTCACTTTGAGGGTCTCAAGGTTGCAATTGCAGGTGACTTGGATCACTCACGCGTTGCCAAATCCAATATGCAGATTTTGAAACGCTTGGGAGCTGAGCTTTACTTTGCTGGACCTGAGGAATGGAGAAGTCAAGAGTTTGCAGACTATGGAGAGTTTGTAACCATTGATGAAATCATTGATCAGGTGGATGTTATGATGTTTCTCCGTGTTCAACATGAACGCCATGATAGTGGAGCTGTCTTTTCAAAAGAAGACTACCATGCCCAACATGGCTTGACTCAGGAACGTTATGACCGTTTGAAAGAAACAGCAATCCTTATGCATCCAGCTCCAGTCAATCGTGATGTAGAAATCGCAGATCACTTGGTTGAAGCACCAAAATCACGGATTGTCCAACAAATGACCAATGGTGTCTTTGTTCGAATGGCAATCTTAGAATCCGTACTGGCGAGTAGAAACGCCAACTAAAACACAAGACGTTAAAAGACGCCAGTGAGCGTCCACGAGAGGTGAAAATATGACAAAAAGACTTCTAGTATTAGAAGATGGCACAGTTTTTGAAGGCAAGGCCTTCGGAGCAGATATTGATGTAACAGGCGAAATCGTCTTTAATACAGGGATGACCGGCTACCAAGAATCCATTACAGACCAGTCTTATAATGGACAAATCTTGACCTTTACTTATCCTTTGGTAGGAAATTATGGAATTAACCGTGATGATTATGAATCGATTATTCCAACTTGTAAGGGAGTCGTTGTTTTTGAAGAAGCGCGTAGAGCTAGCAACTGGCGAAATCAAATGACCTTGGATGAATTTTTGAAAGCTAAGAAAATTCCTGGTATTTCAGGAATTGATACTCGTGCCCTTACCAAGATTATCCGTAAGCATGGTACTATGCGTGCAACCTTGACCCATGTTGGGGACAGTATGGACCATGTGACGGACCAGCTCCAAGCGACAGTCTTGCCGACAGATAATATCAAACAGGTTTCTACTAAAACTTCATATCCAGCTCCTGGGGTTGGATTGAGTGTAGTGCTAGTGGACTTTGGTCTCAAGCACTCAATCTTACGTGAACTTTCAAAACGCAACTGTAACGTGACTGTTGTCCCTTATTCGACAACGGCTGAAGAAATTCTTCATCTTAATCCTGACGGAGTGATGTTGTCAAATGGGCCAGGTAACCCAGAAGACGTTCCACAAGCACTTGACATGATTCGCGGTGTGCAAGGGAAAATTCCAATCTTTGGTATTTGTATGGGACATCAACTCTTTGCCATGGCTAATGGTGCAAAAACTTATAAAATGAAATTTGGTCACCGTGGATTTAACCATGCGGTACGCGAAATTGCTACAGGACGAGTAGACTTTACTAGCCAGAACCATGGTTATGCAGTCAGCCGTGAGGACTTGCCAGAGCACTTAATCATTACCCACGAAGAAATCAATGATAAGTCAGTTGAAGGAGTTCGCCACAGATACCAACCTGCTTTCTCTGTCCAATACCACCCAGACGCAGCCCCTGGTCCACACGACGCAAGCTACCTATTCGACGAGTTTATCGAGATGATGGAAGCTTTTAAACAATCAAACTAAGAACGAGTAAAAGCTCGTCGGAGAATTTATGTAACTGAACACGGACGGAAAGATCGGAATTTAGAGAAACCAATTTGGATTGTCAATCCTTCCTGGGTTTCCTAAAATTCAATCGCTTTCTATTCGTCCTTTGTATCTTATTTAATGGCAACCTGAGAGTTGCCGAATAGAAAGGCAGGTCGTTTCTTTTAGTCGCTATCAGGCGAACTAAAAACTCCCTGCACTAGATTTTTTACCGAAAAGTATCGTTTCGCTAAAAAATCGTCGGAGAATTTATTTAATGTCGCTCTGTGAGGCGACGAATAGAAAGGAGAAGGGTGCTCCGTATTTGCTGAACTGAATACGGGCTACGGACGGTGCTAAAAAGATAGTTATTCCTAGAACTGACAGTTCTTCGTCATAACTCCTATTTTAGCTTTGTCCGCTTGACGCCCTTAATATCTTATATATGCCTAAACGTACTGATATTCAAAAAATTATGGTGATTGGTTCTGGTCCGATTATTATTGGTCAGGCTGCTGAGTTTGACTACGCTGGGACCCAGGCTTGCTTGTCTTTGAAAGAGGAAGGTTATGAGGTTGTCTTGGTTAACTCAAATCCTGCAACTATCATGACGGACAAGGAAATTGCTGATAAGGTTTATATTGAACCAATTACACTTGAGTTTGTGACACGTATTCTTCGTAAGGAACGTCCAGATGCCTTGCTACCAACACTCGGTGGTCAGACAGGTCTCAACATGGCCATGGAATTATCTAAAAATGGTATCCTAGATGAACTTGGTGTTGAGCTTCTGGGTACTAAACTATCTGCCATTGACCAAGCGGAGGACCGTGACCTCTTTAAACAATTGATGGAAGAGCTCAACCAACCAATCCCAGAATCTGAAATTGTCAACACCGTCGAAGAAGCTGTTACCTTTGCAGCAACAATTGGCTACCCAGTCATCGTTCGTCCAGCCTTTACACTTGGTGGTACTGGAGGTGGTATGTGTGCAAACGAGGAAGAATTGCGTGAAATCGCTGAAAATGGTTTGAAATTGTCACCTGTTACCCAATGTTTGATTGAACGTTCAATCGCAGGTTTCAAGGAAATCGAATACGAAGTGATGCGTGACTCAGCTGACAATGCTTTGGTTGTTTGTAACATGGAAAACTTTGACCCAGTTGGGATTCACACAGGGGATTCCATTGTATTTGCCCCTGCGCAAACCCTGTCAGACTATGAAAACCAAATGCTTCGTGACGCGAGCTTGAGCATCATTCGTGCCCTTAAGATTGAAGGGGGATGTAACGTTCAGCTAGCCCTTGATCCCCACAGCTTCAAGTACTATGTCATCGAAGTAAACCCTCGTGTGTCTCGTTCTTCAGCCCTGGCATCTAAGGCGACAGGGTATCCGATTGCAAAATTGGCTGCTAAGATTGCTGTAGGTTTGACCTTGGATGAGGTTATTAACCCAGTCACGGGTTCAACCTATGCCATGTTTGAGCCTGCCCTTGACTACGTTGTTGCCAAGATTCCACGTTTCCCATTTGACAAGTTTGAAAAAGGTGAGCGCCGTCTTGGGACACAGATGAAGGCAACTGGAGAAGTCATGGCAATCGGTCGAAACATCGAAGAATCTCTCCTTAAAGCTTGTCGTTCCCTTGAAATTGGTGTGCACCACAATGAAATGCCTGAACTTGCATCAGTTTCTGATGATGCCTTGATTGAAAAAGTTGTCAAAGCCCAAGATGACCGTCTTTTCTACGTATCAGAAGCTATTCGTCGTGGTTATACACCTGAAGAGATTGCAGAGCTTACAAAAATCGATATCTTCTATCTTGATAAACTCTTGCACATCTTTGAAATTGAGCAAGAATTGGGCGCTCATCCACAAGATTTAGACGTTTTGAAAACTGCCAAACTTAATGGATTTTCAGACCGTAAGATTGCTGAACTCTGGGAAACGACAGCTGACCAAGTCCGCCAACTTCGTTTGGAAAACAAGATTGTCCCAGTTTATAAGATGGTAGATACTTGTGCGGCAGAATTTGACTCTGAAACACCATACTTCTATTCAACCTATGGATGGGAAAATGAGTCTATCAAGTCTGATAAGGAATCCGTTCTAGTTCTAGGTTCAGGTCCAATCCGTATCGGTCAAGGGGTTGAGTTTGACTACGCAACTGTTCACTCGGTTAAGGCTATCCAGGCTGCTGGCTACGAAGCCATCATCATGAACTCAAACCCAGAGACCGTTTCAACAGACTTTTCTGTATCAGACAAGCTTTACTTTGAGCCATTGACATTTGAAGATGTTATGAATGTCATCGACTTGGAGCAACCAAAAGGTGTTATCGTTCAGTTCGGTGGTCAAACAGCCATCAACCTTGCGGAGCCATTGGCAAAAGCAGGTGTGACCATCCTTGGTACACAGGTTGCCGACCTAGACCGAGCTGAAGACCGTGACCTCTTTGAGCAAGCTCTCAAAGACTTGGATATTCCACAGCCACCAGGACAAACGGCTACCAATGAAGAAGAAGCAGTCCTTGCAGCTCGCAAGATTGGCTTCCCAGTTCTTGTTCGCCCATCTTATGTACTTGGTGGACGTGCCATGGAAATCGTAGAAAATGAAGAAGATCTTCGTTCTTACATGCGTACAGCGGTTAAGGCTAGTCCAGACCATCCAGTTCTTGTTGACTCTTATATCGTTGGACAAGAGTGTGAAGTTGATGCCATTTCAGACGGAGAAAATGTTCTCATCCCTGGTATCATGGAGCACATAGAACGAGCCGGTGTCCACTCAGGTGACTCAATGGCCGTTTACCCACCACAAACCTTGTCGCAAAAGGTTCAGAAAACCATTGCAGACTACACAAAACGCCTAGCAATCGGTCTTAACTGCCTTGGAATGATGAACATTCAGTTTGTCATCAAGGATGAAAAAGTCTACGTTATTGAGGTCAATCCACGTGCTAGCCGTACGGTTCCATTCCTTTCTAAAGTGACCAATATCCCTATGGCTCAAGTAGCGACCAAGCTCATTCTTGGTCAAAAACTTGAAGAACTTGGCTACCAAGATGGACTTTACCCTGAAAGCACCCGCGTTCATATCAAGGCACCTGTCTTCTCCTTTACCAAACTAGCTAAGGTAGACAGCTTACTTGGTCCTGAAATGAAGTCAACAGGTGAAGTTATGGGTTCTGATACTACTTTGGAAAAAGCTCTCTATAAGGCCTTTGAAGCTTCTTACTTACACTTGCCAACTTTTGGTAACGTTGTATTTACCATCGCTGATGATGCCAAAGAAGAAGCCTTGGACTTGGCTCGTCGTTTCCAAAATATTGGCTATGGAATCCTCGCGACAGAAGGGACAGCAGCCTTCTTTGCCAGTCATGGATTGCAAGCCCAACCTGTTGGTAAGATTGGTGATGACGATAAGGATATTCCAAGTTTTGTTCGCAAAGGAAGAATCCAAGCTATCATTAATACAGTAGGAACCAAACGAACTGCAGACGAAGATGGTGAGCAGATTCGTCGTTCAGCTATTGAACACGGAGTGCCCCTCTTCACAGCCCTAGATACAGCTAACGCCATGCTCAAAGTATTGGAAAGCCGTAGTTTTGTCACAGAAGTGATCTAGTTGAGAAAAATTTTTTCATATTTTTAAAACCAGCGTCAGAAAACGCTGGTTTTTTTCAATACTGTTCTTGCTTGTTTTAACTATCATGCTTTCCTTAAGAATCATTTCAAAATGTGATATAATAAGAATAAATTGGAAATAGGAAATTATTTTCATTATATTTTCAAAACTCCATTAATAAAATAGGCAAAGACAAGATTAGAAAGTGAATATTCCGATGTCTTCTTACAAAAAGGTCTCTCTTTCTGAGATCAATCAATCTATTGAAACTCCGAATAACAATCATTTTTGGCAAAATCTAAAAGCATTTTTAGGTTCTGGAGCTCTTGTGGCAGTTGGTTATTTTTTATTTTAAAGACTTGTCCTGAGCCCATTCGTATTTATATCATAAAGTTAGCTAATAAGAAATGAAGGGCAGTAAGCCAAGCAATCACTTTGGAGTTTCAAAGTTATATTTTAAGCTTTCTTTAAGAAAACTATATTATTCTGAAGAACTCTAAAATTTCACAGCCATTTATTAGTAATGACTACAGAATTCCTAGTCACTACTAGAAATGGACTAGTTTCTTTGAATAATGGAACTGCTTAATCCTCCTATTCTAGAACAGGAGGGCCGGTATTTCTTTCATGATAGGACTAGATTGTGGTATAATAGAGAGAATAAGTTTTTTTAGTAAGACAAAGGAGAAAATAGATGATTTATGCAGGAATTCTTGCTGGTGGAACTGGCACACGTATGGGAATCAGTAACTTGCCAAAACAATTTTTAGAGCTAGGTGATCGACCTATCTTGATTCATACAATTGAAAAATTTGTCTTAGAACCAAGCATTGAAAAAATTGTGGTTGGTGTTCACGGAGACTGGGTTTCCCATGCAGAAGATCTTGTAGATAAATATCTACCTCTTCATAAGGAGCGTATCATTATTACAAAAGGTGGTGCTGACCGTAATACGAGTATTGAGAAAATCATTGAAGCCATCGATGCTTATCGTCCGCTTACACCAGAGGACATCGTTGTTACCCACGATTCTGTTCGTCCGTTCATTACGCTTCGCATGATTCAGGACAATATCAAACTTGCTCAAAATCATGATGCAGTGGACACAGTGGTAGAAGCGGTTGATACTATCGTTGAAAGCACTAATGGTCAATTCATTACAGATATTCCAAATCGTGCTCACCTCTATCAAGGACAAACACCTCAAACATTCCGTTGCAAGGACTTCATGGACCTTTACGGCTCTCTCTGCTGAAGAGAAGGAAATCTTGACAGATGCATGTAAGATCTTTGTAATCAAAGGAAAAGATGTGGCCTTGGCTAAGGGCGAATACTCAAACTTAAAAATCTCAACAGTGACAGATTTGAAGATTGCAAAAAGTATTATTGAGAAAGACTAGCGATATGATTAATCAAATTTGTCAACTGACTAAGCCCAAGTTTATCAACGTCAAATACCAGAAAGAGGCTATTGACCAAGAGAATCATATCCTTATCCATCCCAACTACATGGCGGTCTGTCATGCGGATCAGCGTTACTACCAAGGAAAACGTGATCCGAAGATTTTGAATAAAAAGCTTCCAATGGCAATGATTCACGAGTCATGTGGAACCGTTATTTCTGACCCTACAGGAACCTACGAGGTTGGGCAAAAAGTTGTCATGATTCCTAATCAGCCTCCTATGCAGAGCAATGAAGAATTCTATGAGAACTACATGACAGGGACTCATTTCTTGTCTAGTGGCTTTGATGGCTTTATGAGAGAGTTTGTTTCTCTTCCTAAAGACCGTGTGGTGGCTTATGATGCTATCGAAGATACGGTTGCAGCCATTACAGAGTTTGTCAGTGTCGGTATGCACGCTATGAATCGTCTATTGACCCTTGCTCATAGCAAGCGGGACCGAATTGCCGTTATCGGAGATGGAAGTTTAGCATTTGTGGTTGCCAATATTATCAACTATACTTTGCCAGAAGCAGAGATTGTTGTTATTGGTCGTCATTGGGAAAAGTTGGAACTCTTCTCATTTGCCAAAGAATGCTATATCACTGACAATATTCCTGAAGATTTGGCCTTTGACCACGCTTTTGAGTGTTGTGGTGGTGATGGTACTGGACCAGCCATTAATGACTTGATTCGCTACATTCGTCCTCAGGGAACGATTCTTATGATGGGAGTTAGCGAATATAAAGTCAATCTCAATACTCGTGATGCCTTAGAAAAGGGCTTGCTCTTGGTTGGGTCCTCTCGTTCTGGTCGCATTGATTTTGAAAATGCAATCCAAATGATGGAAGTCAAGAAATTTGCCAATCGTCTTAAAAATATCCTTTATCTAGAAGAACCTGTAAGAGAAATTAAAGATATTCACCGTGTCTTTGCGACCGATTTAAACACAGCCTTTAAAACAGTGTTTAAGTGGGAAGTATAAGTGCTGGAGGTTAATTGTGGAGAAAATCATTAAAGAAAAAATTTCATCCCTACTTAGTCAAGAAGAGGAAGTCCTCAGTGTTGAACAACTGGGGGGAATGACCAATCAAAACTATTTGGTCAAAACAACAAATAAGCAATACATTGTTAAATTCTTTGGTAAAGGGACAGAAAAGCTGATCAATCGTCAAGATGAAAAGTACAATCTTGAACTACTAAAGGATTTAGACTTAGATGTAAGAAATTATCTTTTTGATATTGAAGCTGGTATCAAAGTAAATGAGTATATCGAATCTGCGATTACGCTTGATTCAAGGTCAATCAAGACTAAATTTGACAAAATTGCTCCAATATTACAAACCATTCATGCATCTGGTAAGGAATTAAGGGGAGAATTTGCTCCTTTTGAAGAAATCAAAAAATACGAATCCTTAATTGAAGAAAAAATCCCGTATGCTAACTATGAAGCAGTTCGAGAAGAAGTCTTCTCCTTAGAGAAAAGATTGGCTGACTTAGGTGTTGACAGAAAATCTTGTCACATCGATTTGGTACCTGAAAACTTTATCGAATCACCTCAAGGACGTCTATATCTGATTGACTGGGAATATTCATCAATGAACGATCCAATGTGGGATTTGGCTGCTCTCTTTTTAGAGTCTGAATTCACTTCCCAAGAGGAAGAAGCTTTCTTATCTCACTATGAGAGTGAGCAAACACCTGTCTCTCGTGAAAAGATTGCAATCTATAAAATTTTGCAAGATGCTATTTGGAGTCTATGGACAGTCTACAAAGAAGAGCAAGGTGCAGATTTTGGTGACTATGGTGTGAGTCGTTACCAAAGAGCTGTTAAAGGTTTGTCATATTATGGAGGTTTAGATGAAAAATAAAAATGGAGTTTCTTTTGGTCTACTCTCAGGTATTTTCTGGGGTTTAGGTCTAACGATTAGTGCTTATATCTTTTCGATTTTTACAGATTTGTCGCCCTTTGTGGTGGCCGCTGCTCACGATTTCTTGAGTATCTTTATCTTACTAGCTTTTCTCTTGGTGAAAGAAGGAAAAGTTCGTCTCTCAATTTTCTTAAATATTCGCAATGTTAGTGTTATCATCGGAGCCTTATTAGCAGGTCCTATCGGTATGCAGGCCAATCTTTATGCGGTTAAGTATATCGGAAGTTCCTTAGCTTCATCTGTATCGGCTATTTATCCTGCGATTTCAGTTTTATTGGCTTTCTTCTTTTTGAAGCACAAGATTTCGAAAAATACTGTGTTTGGGATTGTCTTGATTATTGCAGGGATTATTGCTCAAACTTATAAGGTTGAACAGGTTAATTCTTTCTACATTGGGATTGTTTGTGCTTTAGTTTGTGCTATTGCATGGGGAAGTGAGAGTGTTCTTAGCTCTTTTGCCATGGAAAGTGAATTGAGTGAAATCGAAGCCCTCTTAATCCGTCAAGTAACTTCATTCTTGTCCTATCTTGTGATTGTGCTCTTCTCTCATCAGTCATTTGCTGAAGCAGCTAATGGACAATTGCTAGGTCTTATGATTGTCTTTGCAGCCTTTGATATGATTTCCTACTTGGCTTATTATATTGCTATCAATCGCTTGCAACCAGCCAAGGCTACAGGCTTGAACGTGAGTTATGTAGTTTGGACTGTCTTGTTCGCAGTTGTTTTCTTGGGTGCACCGCTAGATATGCTGACAATTATTACGTCACTTGTTGTTATTGCTGGAGTTTATATTATTATTAAAGAATAAAGGAGATTCGTGTGAAAGCCATTATCTTAGCAGCGGGATTGGGAACTCGCTTGCGTCCTATGACTGAAAATACCCCTAAAGCCTTGGTTCAGGTTAATCAAAAACCTTTGATTGAATACCAAATTGAGTTTCTAAAAGAAAAAGGTATCAATGACATCATCATCATTGTTGGTTATCTTAAAGAACAATTCGATTACTTAAAAGAAAAATACGGTGTTCGCCTCGTTTTCAATGATAAATACGCTGACTACAATAACTTTTACTCTCTCTATCTTGTAAAAGAAGAATTAGCTAACAGTTATGTTATTGATGCGGATAACTATCTCTTCAAAAATATGTTCCGCAATGATTTGACACGTTCGACTTATTTTAGTGTTTATCGTGAAGATTGTACCAACGAATGGTTCTTGGTCTATGGAGATGACTACAAGGTTCAAGACATTATTGTTGATAGCAAGGCAGGTCGTATCCTTAGTGGTGTATCCTTCTGGGATGCTCCAACTGCAGAAAAGATTGTTAGCTTTATCGATAAGGCTTATGCAAGTGGTGAATTTGTTGATCTCTACTGGGACAATATGGTTAAGGATAACATCAAAGAGCTAGATGTCTATGTTGAAGAATTAGAAGGCAATAGCATCTATGAGATCGATAGTGTCCAAGATTATCATAAATTAGAAGAAATTCTTAAAAACGAGAATTAAAGATCCCAACATCTGGCTAAAATAGTCGGATGTTTTTTTGATTTTTTACGAATAAATAGATGAGTAGAAAAAGAAATGGAGATATTTATGAAAATCACAAACTATGAAATCTATAAGTTAAAAAAATCAGGTTTAACCAATCAACAGATTTTGAAAGTCCTAGAATACGGTGAAAATGTCGATCAAGAACTTTTGTTGGGTGATATCGCAGAAATATCAGGTTGCCGAAATCCAGCAGTTTTTATGGAACGTTATTTTCAGATAGACGATAAGCATTTGGAGAAGGAGTTTCAAAAATTTCCATCTTTCTCTATTTTAGACGACTGTTATCCTTGGGATTTAAGTGAAATATACGATGCGCCTGTGCTTTTATTTTACAAGGGAAATCTTGACCTCTTGAAATTTCCTAAGGTAGCAGTCGTGGGAAGTCGTGCTTGTAGCAAACAGGGGGCTAAGTCAGTTGAAAAAGTCATTCAGGGCATGGAAAATGAACTGGTTATCGTCAGTGGATTAGCCAAGGGAATTGACACAGTAGCTCATATGGCAGCTCTTCAGAATGGTGGAAAAACCATTGCAGTGATTGGAACAGGTTTGGATGTGTTTTATCCTAAAGCCAATAAACGTTTGCAAGACTACATCGGCAATGACCATCTGATTCTTAGTGAATATGGACTTGGTGAACAACCTCTAAAATTTCATTTTCCTGCCCGTAATCGCATCATTGCTGGACTTTGTCGAGGTGTGATTGTAGCAGAGGCTAAGATGCGCTCAGGTAGTCTCATTACCTGTGAGAGGGCAATGGAAGAAGGACGCGATGTTTTTGCTATTCCTGGAAGTATTTTAGATGGACTATCAGACGGTTGCCATCATTTGATTCAAGAAGGGGCAAAATTGGTCACCAGTGGGAAGGATGTTCTTGCGGAATTTGAATTTTAATACTCTTCGAAAATCTCTTCAAACCACGTCAGCTTCACCTTGCCGTAGGTATGGTTACTGACTTCGTCAGTTTCATCTGCAACCTCAAAGCAGTGCTTTGAGCAACCTGCGGTAAGTTTCCTAGTTTGCTCTTTAATTTTCATTGAGTATAAGAAGAAAGTCCGCTTACTAGATAAACTTTTCTTCTATTATAGTAGCTAAGTCTTGACAGTTATGGCAAAATGGTTTACACTTTATAAAGTTTATTACTTTGAAAAGGTGTGATACTGTGGCTACGGCAACAAAAAAGAAAAAATCAACAGCTAAAAAAAATCTAGTAATCGTGGAGTCGCCTGCTAAGGCCAAAACGATTGAGAAATATCTAGGCAGAAACTACAAGGTTTTAGCCAGTGTCGGCCATATCCGTGATTTGAAGAAATCCAGTATGTCAGTCGATATTGAAAATAATTATGAACCGCAATATATCAATATCCGAGGAAAAGGACCTCTTATCAATGACTTGAAAAAAGAAGCCAAAAAAGCTAATAAAGTCTTTCTGGCGAGTGACCCGGACCGTGAAGGAGAAGCGATTTCTTGGCATTTGGCCCATATTCTCAACTTGGATGAAAATGATGCCAACCGTGTGGTCTTCAATGAAATCACCAAGGATGCGGTCAAAAATGCTTTCAAAGAGCCACGCAAGATTGATATGGACTTGGTTGATGCCCAACAGGCACGCCGTGTCTTGGACCGCTTGGTAGGCTATTCGATTTCGCCTATTTTGTGGAAGAAGGTCAAGAAGGGCTTATCAGCAGGGCGCGTCCAGTCCATTGCCCTTAAACTCATCATTGACCGTGAAAATGAAATCAATGCTTTCCAGCCAGAAGAATACTGGACAATTGATGGCGTCTTTAAAAAGGGAACCAAGCAATTTCAGGCTTCCTTCTATGGAGTAGACGGCAAAAAGCTGAAACTGACTAGCAATGATGAGGTCAAGGAAGTCTTGTCTCGTCTGACTAGTAAAGACTTTTCAGTGGATCAGGTGGATAAGAAAGAGCGCAAACGCAATGCTCCATTACCTTATACTACTTCATCTATGCAGATGGATGCTGCCAATAAAATCAATTTCCGTACTCGAAAGACCATGATGGTTGCCCAACAGCTCTATGAAGGGATTAATATTGGTTCTGGTGTCCAAGGTTTGATTACTTATATGCGTACTGATTCGACCCGTATCAGTCCTGTAGCCCAAAATGAAGCTGCAAGTTTCATTACGGATCGTTTTGGTAGCAAGTATTCTAAGCATGGTAGCAAGGTTAAAAATGCTTCAGGTGCTCAGGATGCCCATGAGGCTATTCGCCCGTCTAGCGTTTTTAATACACCTGAAAGTATTGCTAAGTATCTGGACAAGGATCAGCTCAAGCTTTATACTCTTATCTGGAATCGTTTTGTAGCGAGCCAGATGACAGCTGCTGTCTTTGATACCATGGCTGTAAAATTGTCTCAAAATGGGGTTCAATTTGCTGCTAATGGTAGTCAGGTTAAGTTTGATGGTTATCTTGCCATTTATAATGATTCTGATAAGAATAAGATGTTACCAGACATGGCTGTTGGAGATGTGGTTAAGCAGGTTAATAGCAAACCAGAGCAACATTTCACTCAACCGCCTGCTCGTTATTCTGAAGCGACACTGATCAAGACCTTGGAGGAAAATGGGGTTGGTCGTCCGTCAACCTACGCACCAACCATTGAAACCATTCAGAAACGTTATTATGTTCGCCTTGCAGCCAAACGATTTGAACCGACAGAGTTGGGAGAAATTGTTAACAAGCTCATCGTTGAATATTTCCCAGATATCGTAAACGTAACCTTCACAGCCGAAATGGAAGGTAAACTGGATGATGTCGAAGTGGGAAAAGAGCAGTGGCAACGTGTCATTGATGCCTTTTACAAACCATTCTCTAAAGAGGTCTCTAAGGCTGAAGAAGAAATGGAGAAAATCCAAATCAAGGATGAACCAGCTGGATTTGACTGTGAAGTGTGTGGTAGTCCAATGGTCATTAAACTTGGTCGTTTTGGTAAGTTCTACGCTTGTAGCAATTTCCCAGATTGCCGTCATACCCAAGCAATCGTGAAAGAGATTGGTGTAGAGTGTCCAAGTTGTCATCAAGGACAAATCATTGAGCGTAAAACCAAGCGTAACCGCCTCTTCTATGGTTGCAATCGCTATCCAGAATGTGAATTTACCTCTTGGGACAAGCCTGTTGGTCGTGAATGTCCAAAATGTGGCAACTTCCTCATGGAGAAAAAAGTCCGTGGTGGTGGCAAGCAGGTTGTTTGTAGTAATGGCGACTACGAAGAAGAAAAGATTAAATAAGAGGAGAGTCCTGAAAGTGAATTTCAGGCTCTTTTTGGTTGGAACTTGACAAAATTCATCATTGTATGCGAAACTAGAAGAAGATTATTTTAATTAGGAGAAGTTATGCGTCTTATCTATCTTATTATTGGTTTTTTATCACTAGCCTTGGCTATTGTTGGGGTTGTTTTACCCTTGTTGCCTACAACACCTTTTCTTTTACTGTCTATTGCTTGTTTCTCAAGAAGTTCCAAGCGTTTCGAAGACTGGCTTTATCATACCAAGCTCTATCAGAGCTATGTAGCTGATTTTCGCGAGACCAAGTCCATTGCGCGTGAACGTAAGAAAAAAATCATCGTATCTATCTACATCTTGATGGGAATTTCTATTTATTTTGCCCCTCTCTTACCAGTCAAAATCGGTCTGGGAGCTTTGACCATCTTTATCACTTATTATCTCTTCAAGGTTATTCCGGACAAAGAATAAAAAATAGTAGCAATTTTCCTTGATATAAATGAAAGCATATTTACAACAATATGATATAATAAATTTAAAGTAATATTCAAGGAGAATCAAATGATTTACGAATTTTGTGCTGAAAATGTGACCTTGCTTGAAAAAGCGATGCAGGCTGGAGCTCGTCGAATCGAACTCTGTGATAATCTTGCAGTTGGTGGGACAACACCCAGCTATGGAGTGACTAAGGCAGCGGTTGAACTGGCAGTTAACTACGATACAACCATCATGACTATGATTCGTCCACGTGGTGGTGACTTTGTTTATAATAATCTTGAAATAGTAATCATGCTAGAAGACATTCGTTTAACTGCTCAGGCTGGAAGTCAAGGAGTTGTATTTGGAGCTTTAACTGCTGATAAGAAGTTGGATAAACCTAATCTTGAAAAGTTAATTACTGCATCAAAAGGAATGGAAATTGTCTTCCACATGGCCTTTGATGAATTGAGTGATGATGATCAACTGGAAGCTATTGACTGGCTCAGCCAAGCTGGAGTAACTCGTATCCTAACTCGCGCTGGTGTGTCTGGAGATTCGCTAGAGAAACGCTTTGCTCACTATCACAGAATTTTAGAGCATGCTAAAGGTAAAATTGAAATTCTACCTGGTGGGGGAATTGACCTTGACAACCGTCAAACCTTTATCGATCAGCTAGGTGTGACACAATTGCATGGAACCAAGGTTGTCTTTTAAAAAATAGAAAGGAACTGCTGCTTAGGGTAGCAGTTTTCACTTATGTTTGAAATTTTTAAATCCTATCAATTTAATAAAGAAAAGGCTCATGTTTATGGTTTTGTAGAAAATAGGGGAGTTTGGACCTATAGTTGCCAGATTTTGCAAGGTGACTTTGTCATGACTGTGTCCATTACTGCTGATAATGTGAGCTTTCAAGTCTTTGACCAGGAAACCGGTGACCTCTATCCACAAGTCCATATGGAAAGCATGAGGGGAAGTTTTGTCGGAAATGTCCGTGAGGCTTGTCTAGAGATTCTTTACCAGATTCGGAAGGCTTGTTTTGAGGTACAAGATTTTATTTGTCCTCAGACTAAGAGTATCATGGCTCAAGTTCAGGAAAAGTATGGTAATCAGTTGGAGTATTTGTGGGAGAAATCGCCTGATACGGCAGTCTTAAGACATGAAGGCAATCAAAAGTGGTATGCCGTCTTGATGAAAATCTCTTGGGATAAGTTGGAAAAGGGAAGAGAAGGTCAAGTGGAAGCAGTCAATCTCAAACATGACCAAGTAGCTGATTTGCTTTCAAAAAAGGGCATTTATCCAGCTTTTCATATGAATAAACGCTACTGGATTAGTGTGGCGCTTGATGATACTTTATCAGATGAAGAAGTACTGGAATTGATAGAAAAAAGTTGGAACTTAACCACTAAAAAATGAAACATTTCAAGATTTTTCAAGAACTTTCAATTAGCAAAATATTCTTTACTGAAGAAATTTTCAGAAAATATTGGATTTTTTCTTGACAAGTACTTTTGCCTATGCTAAAATACTAAACAAGATATCAAACGAAGGAGAAAGTCAAATATGAAAACAGCTAAGTTTAATCAATTCGCTTTGTTGTTGAGGTACTCGGGCTAGTGCAAAAAGCATTAGTCCTGTTTGGCTTACCAAGCGGGAGTGAATCAACATCTCGCTTGGACTTCTAAGCGAGATGTTTTTTTAAAACCACATTTGGAAAAGGGGAAATCTTATGAGAACAGTTGAATTTCTAGATACCAGCCTTCGGGATGGAGAACAGACACCAGGTGTTAACTTTTCAATCAAGGAAAAAATTGCCATAGCAAGACAGCTGGAGAAATGGGGTATTTCAGCCATCGAAGCTGGTTTTCCAGCGGCTAGCCCAGACTCATTTACGGCAGTGCAGGAGATTGCTAAGGTCTTGAAGAAAACGGCGGTGACTGGTTTGGCACGTTCGGTCAAGTCTGATATTGATGCTTGTTATGAGGCCCTCAAGGACGCCAAGTATCCACAAGTTCACGTTTTTATTGCTACAAGTCCGATTCATCGTAAGTATAAGCTCAATAAGAGCAAGGAAGAGATTTTGGAAGCAATTAGTGAGCATGTTTCCTATGCCTGTTCTAAGTTTGAGGTTGTCGAGTTCTCTCCAGAGGATGCGACCAGAACAGAGTTGGATTTCCTCTTGCAAGTTGTTCAAACAGCGGTTGATGCAGGGGCGTCTTATATCAATATCCCTGATACGGTAGGATTTACCACACCAGAGGAATACGGTGCTATCTTCAAATACTTGATTGAGAATGTCAAGACAGATCGTCAGATTATCTATTCACCACACTGTCATGATGACCTCGGAATGGCAGTAGCTAATAGCCTTGCTGCTGTTAAGAATGGGGCAGGACGGGTCGAAGGAACCATCAATGGTATCGGGGAGCGAGCTGGAAATGCTGCTTTAGAAGAAATAGCAGTTGCGCTCAATATTCGCCAAGATTACTATCAAGCAGAAACTAGTATTGTTTTAAATGAAACCATCAATACGTCAGAAATGGTTTCTCGCTTCTCTGGTATTCCAGTTCCTAAAAACAAGGCTGTGGTTGGTGGTAATGCCTTTTCTCACGAATCTGGTATTCACCAAGATGGAGTCCTTAAAAATCCTCTTACCTATGAAATCATCACTCCTGAATTGGTCGGTGTCAAGAGTAATAGCCTTCCGCTTGGAAAATTATCTGGACGTCATGCTTTTGTTGAGAAACTGAGAGAATTGGCCCTAGATTTTACAGAAGAGGATATCAAACCACTTTTTGCTAAGTTCAAGGCGCTGGCTGATAAAAAGCAAGAAATCACAGATGCAGATATTCGTGCTCTGGTAGCTGGAACCATGGTTGAAAATCCAGAAGGTTTCCACTTTGATGATTTACAACTTCAAACTCATGCAGATAATGACATTGAAGCACTCGTTAGCCTAGCCAATATGGATGGTGAGAAAGTCGAGTTCAATGCGACAGGACAAGGCTCTGTTGAAGCTATATTTAACGCTATCGATAAGTTCTTTAACCAATCCGTTCGTTTGGTGTCCTATACTATTGACGCTGTGACGGATGGAATTGATGCTCAAGCTCGGGTCTTAGTCACTGTTGAAAACAGAGATACGGAAACCATCTTTAACGCAGCAGGGCTTGATTTCGATGTACTGAAAGCATCTGCTATTGCCTACATCAATGCTAATACCTTTGTTCAAAAAGAGAATGCTGGTGAGATGGGACGCAGTGTTTCTTACCGCGATATGCCTAGTGTGTAAAGGAGAAGCCTATGACAAAGAAAATAGTAGCTCTAGCAGGGGACGGAATCGGCCCAGAAATCATGGAGGCTAGTTTAGAGGTTCTGGAAGCTCTAGCTGAAAAAACAGGTTTTGACTATGAGATTGATAGACGACCTTTTGGAGGTGCAGGTATCGATGCAGCAGGGCATCCCTTACCTGATGAAACTCTCAAGGCATGTCGTGAAGCAGATGCCATTCTCCTAGCGGCTATCGGTAGTCCCCAGTATGATAGTGCAACGGTTCGGCCTGAACAAGGCTTGCTAGCTCTCCGTAAGGAACTCAATCTCTATGCTAATATTCGCCCTGTTAAGATTTTTGAGAGTCTCAAGCATTTGTCACCACTAAAATCAGAACGAATTGCTGGGGTGGACTTTGTCGTTGTGCGGGAGTTGACAGGCGGGATTTACTTTGGGGATCATATTCTTGAAGAAAGAAAAGCGCGTGATATTAACGACTATAGCTATGAGGAAGTGGAGCGGATTATTCGCAAAGCCTTTGAAATCGCAAGAAGTCGGAGAAAAATCCTTACCAGTATTGATAAGCAAAACGTGTTGGCAACATCAAAACTCTGGCGGAAAGTAGCTGAGAAGGTCGCAAAGGATTTCCAAGATGTGACCTTGGAACACCAGCTAGTCGACTCAGCTTCCATGCTTATGATTACTAATCCTGCTAAGTTTGATGTCATCGTGACGGAGAATCTTTTCGGAGATATTCTATCTGATGAATCAAGCGTTCTATCTGGCACACTTGGGGTTATGCCATCAGCCAGTCATTCTGAAAATGGACCAAGTCTCTATGAACCTATTCACGGTTCAGCACCTGATATTGCAGGTCAAGGAATTGCCAATCCTATTTCCATGATTTTATCAGTGGCCATGATGCTGAGAGACAGCTTTGGACGTTATGAGGATGCAGAGCGTGTCGAGCGTGCTGTTGAGGCAAGTTTGGCAGCTGGTACATTAACGAGAGATATAGGAGGACAGGCTTCGACCAAGGAAATGACGGAAGCTATTATCGCAAGGTTATGAAGTTAGACGAAAAAATTACTCTAGTCCTTTTGATTTGGAATGTCATCATTTTCTTGATTTATGGCATTGACAAATCCAAGGCGAGGAGAAGAGCTTGGCGCATCCCTGAGAAAATCTTACTTATTTTAGCCTTTACTTGTGGTGGTTTTGGTGCTTGGTTAGCAGGAATCATCTTTCATCACAAGACTCGAAAATGGTACTTTAAAACAGTTTGGTTTCTTGGGATGGTGACCACACTAGTAGCCTTATATTTTATTTGGAGGTAATGGATGGCAGGAAAATCGATTTTTGATAAATTGTGGGACCGTCATGTCATCACAGGAGAAGAGGGGCAACCCCAACTCATGTATGTGGACCAGCACTATATTCATGAAGTGACCAGCCCTCAGGCATTTCAAGGATTACGAGACGCAGGTCGTAGATTGAGACGACCAGACTTGACATTTGGAACCTTTGACCACAATGTCCCGACAGTCAATATCTACGATATTCGAGATGTGATTTCTAAGGTACAAATTGATAAGCTTGCTGAAAATGTTGAGGAATTTGGGATCGAACATGCTGCCCACGGTTCTGAAAAGCAAGGAATCGTTCACATGGTTGGTCCAGAAACAGGAAGAACTCAACCAGGGAAATTCATCGTCTGTGGGGATAGCCATACAGCAACCCACGGGGCTTTCGGAGCGATCGCTTTTGGAATTGGGACCAGTGAGGTCGAACATGTCTTTGCGACACAGACCCTCTGGCAGGTCAAACCCAAGAAAATGCTGGTGGAATTCACTGGTGTTCCTCAAAAAGGAGTTTATTCCAAGGATTTCATTTTAGCTTTGATTGCCAAGTACGGCGTTGCTTGCGGCGTTGGCTACGTGGTGGAATATCGTGGACAAGCTATTGATGCACTGAGCATGGAAGAACGAATGACCATCTGCAATATGTCCATCGAGTTTGGATCCAAGATGGGAATCATGAATCCAGATCAAACCACCTATGATTATCTCAAAGGACGGGAATGTGTTCCAGAGGACTTTGAAGAGGCTGTGGCAGATTGGAAGACCCTTGTCAGTGATGAGAATGTCGTTTACGATAAGGTTATCCAGATGGATGTTTCAGACTTGGCTCCTATGGTGACCTGGGGAACCAACCCTGCTATGGGGGTTGACTTTGACAGTAGATTCCCAGAAATTAAGGATATGAATGATGAGCGAGCCTACAATTACATGGACTTGGAGCCTGGTCAAAAGCCAGCTGATATTGAACTAGGCTATATCTTTATCGGTTCTTGTACTAATGCTCGTCTCAGCGACTTGCAACTGGCTGCGCGATTTGTTAAAGGGAAGAAGATTGCTCCTAACTTAACGGCTATCGTAGTCCCAGGCTCTCGTCCTGTCAAACGAGCTGCTGAGAAGTTGGGCTTGGACAAGGTTTTCCTAGACGCTGGTTTTGAGTGGAGAGATCCAGGTTGTTCTATGTGCCTAGGGATGAATCCAGACAAGGTCCCTGATGGTGTTCACTGCGCCTCAACCAGCAATCGAAACTTTGAAGACAGACAAGGCTTTGGCGCTAAGACTCATCTCTGTAGTCCAGCTATGGCAGCTGCGGCAGCTATTGCAGGGCGTTTCGTAGATGTTCGGCAAATGCCAGAAGCCCAGTAAGGAGAGGATATGGAGAAATTTACAGTTTATACGGGAACGACCGTTCCTCTCATGAATGATAATATCGACACCGACCAAATCCTACCCAAGCAGTTTCTCAAGTTGATTGATAAAAAAGGCTTTGGTAAGTACCTCATGTATGCTTGGCGTTATCTGGACGACAAGTATACTGAGGATCCTGACTTTGTCTTTAATCAGCCTGAATATCGTAAAGCCAGTATTCTTATCTCAGGGGATAACTTTGGGGCAGGTTCTTCGAGGGAACATGCAGCTTGGGCTCTAGCGGACTATGGTTTTAAGGTCGTGATTGCAGGGTCTTTTGGGGACATTCATTACAATAATGAACTCAATAATGGCATGTTACCAATTGTTCAGCCTAGAGAGATTAGAGAGAAACTAGCTCAGCTCAAACCGACTGACCAGGTAACTGTGGACTTGGAACAACAGAAAATCATTTCCCCAGTTGGAGAATTCACTTTCGAAATCGATAGCGAATGGAAACACAAGCTCTTAAATGGTTTGGATGATATTGGAATTACCTTGCAGTATGAAGACTTGATTTCTGCTTATGAAAAACAACGACCAGCCTACTGGCAGGATTAGAAAAATAGAAAAGGAAATAGAACTATGACAAAACACATTCAATGGAACGGAACACTTTCACAAGAAGGATATGACATTTTAAAAGGTGAGGGCGGATGTATCGTTTGTCCTACAAAAGTTGGTTACATCATCATGACTAGTGACAAGGCTGGTCTTGAACGTAAGTTTGAAGCCAAAGAACGTAACCGTAACAAACCAGGTGTTGTTCTCTGCGGTAGCATGGATGAGCTTCGCGCTTTAGCACAACTTAACCCAGAAATTGAAGCCTTTTACCAAAAACATTGGGATGAAGATATTCTTCTTGGTTGTATCCTTCCATGGAAACCAGAAGCCTTTGAAAAACTCAAAGCATACGGTGATGCCCGTGAAGAACTGATGACGGACGTTCGTGGTACTAGCTGTTTCGTTATCAAGTTTGGGAAAGCTGGTGAACAATTGGCTGCCAAACTTTGGGAAGAAGGCAAGATGGTATACGCCTCATCTGCAAATCCATCTGGAAAAGGAAACCGTGGTAAGGTAGAAGGTATCGGAGAACGCATCGAAGGAGCAGTTGACCTTGTTATCGAGGCAGACGACTATGTGGCATCCATTCAACCTGACAAAACAATTGAAACTCGCTACGAACAAGGTGTGATGGTCTCTATGGTCGATAAAGACGGCAAACTTATCCCAGAACAAGGAGGAGCACGTTCAACTTCACCAGCTCCAGTGGTTATCCGTAAAGGGCTTGACATTGATAAGATCATGATGCACCTGTCAGATACCTTTAACTCATGGGACTACCGTCAGGGCGAGTATTATTAGGATAGAGAAGAAGTGGGGAGACAATAATCTCTCCTCTTTCTTTTTTATTATCACAAAAAACCCGAACATTATATTTTAATTTATAAAATTATTTGACAAAAACTGTACTTTGATTTATAATTAATTAAGGAAACGTCGGAAAAGACGTAGTGATGCGAGAGCATAGGTAGGTCATTACAAAAGAAACGAGACATCGATATGTTAAATGAATTTCCAATTTTCGATTACGAAGATATTCAATTGATTCCAAATAAATGTGTGATTAAAAGCCGTGCAGAAGCGGACACAAGTGTCACTCTAGGAAAGCACACCTTTAAACTACCTGTTGTGCCAGCTAATATGCAGACGATTTTGGATGAAAATGTAGCAGAGCAACTGGCTAAAGGTGGTTACTTCTACATTATGCATCGTTTTGATGAAGCAGGACGCATTCCCTTTATTAAACGCATGCATGATCAAGGGCTCATTGCTTCTATCTCTGTCGGTGTTAAGGATTATGAGTATGATTTTGTCAGCCAGCTCAAGGCTGATGCTCCTGAATACATCACGATTGACATTGCCCATGGTCATGCGGATAGCGTGATTTCTATGATTCAACACATCAAGAAAGAATTGCCAGATACTTTTGTCATTGCTGGAAATGTGGGAACGCCAGAAGCTGTGCGTGAACTTGAAAATGCTGGTGCGGATGCCACTAAGGTCGGAATTGGTCCTGGTAAGGTTTGTATCACCAAGGTCAAGACAGGTTTTGGTACAGGTGGTTGGCAGTTGGCTGCTCTACGCTGGTGTGCCAAGGCTGCGCGTAAACCGATTATTGCTGATGGAGGAATTCGTACTCACGGTGATATTGCTAAGTCTATTCGTTTCGGTGCTAGTATGGTCATGATTGGTTCTCTCTTTGCAGGACATATTGAAAGTCCAGGGAAAACGATTGAAGTCGATGGTGAACAATTCAAAGAATACTACGGTTCAGCTTCACAATATCAAAAAGGTGCTTACAAAAATGTGGAAGGCAAACGTATCTTGCTTCCTGCTAAAGGTCATCTGCAAGACACTTTAACTGAGATGGAACAAGACCTTCAAAGTGCTATTTCTTATGCAGGTGGACGTCAGGTTGCTGACCTTAAACACGTTGATTATGTGATTGTGAAAAACTCTATCTGGAATGGGGATGCTTCTCACTAAGACGGGCTATCCGGCTAGAAAAAAACTTGTTATTAGAGCAAATTTCTGTTATAATAAAACAAGTTTCCACCCTTAGTGTAATGGATATCACGTAAGATTCCGGTTCTTGAGATGGGGGTTCGATTCCCTCAGGGTGGATGTAAATAGCTCAGGAGTCTGAGTAGAAATATAAAAGATAAAGACGCATTATATCATGTCTAGACAAGAAGACCTTGATATGATGTGTTTTATGTTTTTATATTCGATAAATTATTTAACAGCCCTCTTTCTGATATTATACGTTAGAGGCAGTAATATACATAAGAAATAAAATATTTCGGGTGTCAAACTTGTCTAATTATGAGCAAAATGATATACTAAAATCAATAACCTGTTTTTCTTTCTCATTTAGTTACTCAGGTTAATATATATATATATAGGAGTTTAAAATTTTGTCAAATAAAAAAGAAATTTTTTCTATTCGTAAATTAAAAAATGGTCGTTCAGACTCAGTAAAAATAGGTACTCTCGGACTCATTATGGGTGCTGCTATCGCTTTGTCTGTCAACACTCAGTCTGTAGAAGCTGCTATTATCGATAACAAAGATGGAACTACTACTATATTAAATAGCAAGGGTTCTATCAAAGTAGATACAGCACATGTGGAATTTAATAGTGATAATTATGAGGATGATTCAAAATATTTTGATCGTAATCCAAAACCGAATGAAACAGGTACAGATAAAATTACTAAAACAGGTAAGGTAGACTACAAGTATGTATCAACTGATGGGACTGTTTTAGAAGAAGATAAAAATCAAGATGCAGGCTTTGAAAAACAAATTTCGGTAGATTATGAAGTATACGGACCATATGGAAAAGTCTTCAAATCATTAAAAGGTAACGAAATTACCGATACTGATTTAACCAAGGCAAAAGAGCACGGTGCCGCAGGAAAAGATACTATTGAAAAAAATAATACGATCTATCATAAGATTGGGGATCCAACTGTAGAAATCACAGGTGATGGAGGGGGGACATACTCTGACTCTACTCTTGGAAATGTGACTGCAAAACTAACTTCTGAAGGTCTTGTTCAAAATGATGGGAAAATTAACCACAGTGGGGTTAAACCAGGAGGTCGTACCTGGATTGTCGAAGAAACTGGTAAGGGGACTTACGACAAATATGTAGTAGCCGATACACCAGCCACTACATCTGATAACTGGCTAGAAGATACATTCAAGGCGGGAGAAGCCACAGCAAAAGAATATACTTCTACGAATATCGCTACAGATGGTGGTATCAAGGAAGGAGATTATGTCTTCGTATTAGAAAAAAATACATATGTATCAGCTAGTCGGAATAACATTTCCTATACATCGGTTTATCATATGGAAATTCCTGAAGATATAAATGATATTAAGGGATTTCATAGCTATATTTCGCAGCACAAAGATAATCCAGATACTGTTACTATCCCAGAAACGAAAACCCTTTTAAATAACTATTTGAAATATTTAAAAAGGTATAACTTAGAAGATACTGAAGACAATTTTAAGAGTTTTTTTGTTCTAGGAGACGAATACGAGTACGTCAGAAAGATGGCTGATAACATATTTAGAAGTCGCACTCTCGATTCCGAAAAACGCCCTGTAGATGATGTTGCATTCAGCGGTGATCAGGTTAACTTTCAAGAGTTATCCATTGGAGGTGGCTATTTCTCCACAAATGCAGTCGTTAACCATGGTTATTATGAAAGCTATAGTTATAAGACGGAATATACTCCTCTTAGAGCTTACCGTTTAGGTAGTGGACGTACTACGATTACCTATACTTATAGTCCTGAAAAAACTAGTAGAGTTGAAAAGAAAGGCTCGGTTACTGTACATTATCAAACAGAAGACGGGACAACTCTTAAAGATTCATATAAGGATACTGTAGATGCGGTAGTAGAAGTTGAAACAAAAACTTACTATCTTGATGCGAATAATCAAGAAGTAGTTGTTAATACAAGCAAAAATACAGAAAACGTTACATACAATACGAAAGAAAACGATACTGAAAAGCCTCAAAGATTAGAAGCGAATGGTTCTGTTTACTATATAAAAGAGAATGGAACAAAAACTACGGTAAATGGTGTTCCCCAAACTTCACCAGCAGAAGAAGGTCCTGTTGTAGAAGGTACAACAGAAGTAACCTATGTCTATGAAAAAGCTGGATCAGTCCTTGTTCACTATGTTGATACAAAAGGCAATCCTCTCCAAGGAACCAATGAAAATCAACAACCAGTGACTCCAACAGTTACGGATACTGATAATGCCAAAGCCGGAACTGACTACGATACAAGAGATCAAAAACCAACAAGCATTACTACAGCAGATGGTAAAGTATATAAACTGGTTTCTCAAAGTACTAGAGGGAATGAAACAGGCAAGGTTGTAGCAGGACAAACTCTTGAAGTCACTTATGTTTACCAAGAAGCTAAAGGGAATGTTCTAGTTAAATACGTAGATGAAAAAGGAACTCCATTAGCAGGAACAGCTTCAATGCCTGGAAATACAACTGAAGCAGTAACAGCAGACGGAGTAAAAGCAGTCACTGAAGCAGAGTTAGGCACAAGTTATGATAATAAAGTAGCTGAGAAAAAAGCTACTAAGATTACAACAGCAGATGGAAAAGTATATGAACTTGTAAAAGAAAATAATGGATTATACAATACATCAGCGCCAGAAACAGGAACAGTAACAGAAGCTGATAAAGTAGTAACATTCGTCTACAAAGAGAAAAAATCAGCAGTAAATGTGAAGTATGTTGATAAAGCTGGACAACCAATCGCTGGAACAGCAACAATGCCTAATAATTCAACTGAAGAAGTAACAGTTGATGGATTAAAACCTGTAACAGATGCAAGTGTAAATTCTGACTATGATGTTACTAGTAAAAAAGCATCTAAGATTACCACAGCAGATGGAAAAGTTTATCGACTAATTGCTGATAGAGATGGTTTACAAGCAGGATCTAAACCAGCAGCTGGTACAGTAGAAGAGAACGAAATCACTGTAACTTATCAGTATGAGTTACTAGGAAGTGTAGTGACTAAATATGAATTATCAGATGGTACGAAATTAACAGGTGTATTAACATTTGATGATGCTACAACTCCAACTACAGTAGAAGACAAAGGTTTAGCTGTTGCCAATGCGACAGATGTATCAAATGGTACCAATTATGATGCAAGCACTCCAGCTAATAAGCCGAACAAGATTACAACAGCAACTGGAGAAGTATACTACTTAACAACTTCAAATGACGGAGTAAAAGCAGATTCAGCACCAGTTACTGGAACAGTAGAAGAAGGTAAAACAAAAGAAGTTACTTATGTCTACGAAAAAGCCGGTTCAGTAGTCATCAAATACATTAATACAGACGGTACTGAAATTAAAACATCTGTACAAGATTCTACAAATGTTAAAGCAGGAACAGCATATAACGCAGCTGAAAATGATGAAAAACCAGCAACAATTGAATTTAACAACACGAAATATAAACTAGTTACCAAAGCAGGTACTACTACAACTAATGCAACTTACTCTGCCGAAGCAGTCGTAACAAACGGAGAAAACGTTGGAACTGTGGAAGGGCAAGTAGTAGCAGGAAAAACACTTGAAGTAACATATGTTTATACAGAAGTAACTGGAGACGTAGTGGTTCACTATGTTGACACAGAAGGTAATGTAATCGCTGAAGATAAAGAAGATACTAAAGGTGCTTCTCTAAACGCTAAATACGACACAACTGACAACAAGCCAGAGAAAATCGAAAAAGCCGGAATTGTTTACTACTTAACAGAAAAAGCTCTTAAAGCCGGCTCTAAACCAGAAGAAGGTCTTGTTGTAGAAGGAACTACAGAAGTAACCTATGTCTATGAAAAAGCCGGATCAGTAGTAGTTCATTATACAGATCAAGAAGGTAATCCAATATCAGGAACAGATCCAGAAGGAAATAATGTCCCTGAAACTAATAATGATACAACAGATGGTAGACCAGGAACAGAATACAACACATCTGATAACGGAATGAAACCAAACCGTATTAAAACTGCAGAAGGAAAAGTATACGAATTAGTACCTGCTTCTACAATCGGAAATGAAACTGGTAAAGTAGTAGCTGGAGATACTGTAGAAGTAACATACGTGTATAAAGAAGTAAAAGGTAACGTAGTCGTTAAGTATGAAGATACTGAAGGTAACGTAATCGCTGAAGACGAAAAAGACGAAACAGATGCTTCTCTAAACGTTAAATACGATACAACAGACCACAAAAAAGATGAAATTACTAAAGACGGTGTTAAATATTACCTAACAGCTAAAGCACTTAAAGACGGTTCTAAAGAAACTGGAGACGTAGTAGAAGGTACAACAGAAGTAACTTATGTTTACGAAAAAGCAGGACAAGTAGTCGTTAACTATCAAACAGAAGATGGAACTCCATTAGTAGGTGTTGATCCAGCTGGTGCTAATGTAGCTTCAGGTGCTAAAGATACTGTTGATGGAAGACCTGGCTCAGCATACGACACTTCTGATAATGGAATGAAACCAAACCGTATTACAACTGCAGAAGGAAAAGTATATGAACTAGTACCAGCATCAACTAAAGGTGACGAAACAGGTACAGTAGTAGCTGGAGAAACTAAAACAGTAACATACGTTTACAAAGAAGTAACTGGAGACGTAGTAGTTCACTATGTTGACACAGAAGGTAATGTAATCGCTGAAGATAAAGAAGATACTAAAGGTGCTTCTCTAAACGCTAAATACGACACAACTGACAACAAACCAGAGAAAATCGAAAAAGACGGAACTGTGTACTACTTAACAGAAAAAGCTCTTAAAGATGATTCTAAACCAGAAAACGGAGACGTAGTAGAAGGTAAAACAGAAGTAACTTACGTTTACGAAAAAGCAGGACAAGTAGTAGTTCACTATGTAGACGAAGCTGGAAATATACTTCAAGCAGACGCTGTTGATACTAAAGATGGTAAACCAAATTCAGACTACAACACATCTGATAACGGAATGAAACCAACTCGTATCACAACTGCTGAAGGAAAAGTATACAAATTGGTCGAAGCTTCAACTAAAGGAAATGAAACAGGTAAGGTTGTAGCAGGACAAACTCTTGAAGTAACATACGTTTATAAAGAAGTAACTGGAGATGTAGTAGTTCACTACGTTGACACAGCAGGTAACGTAATCGCTGAAGATAAAGAAGATACTAAAGGTGCTTCTCTGAACGCTAAATACGATACAACTGACAATAAACCAGCTACAATCACTACAAAAGATGGTAAGAAATACGCATTAGTACCAACTGCAACTAAAGGTGCTGAAAACGGAAAAGTAACAGAAGGAACAACAGAAGTTACTTACGTTTATAAAGAAGTAACTGGTGATGTAGTGGTTCACTACGTTGATACAGAAGGTAACGTAATTGCTGAAGATAAAGAAGACACTAAAGGTGCCTCTCTAAACGCTAAATACGATACAACTGACAATAAACCAGCTACAATCACTACAAAAGATGGTAAGAAATACGCATTAGTACCAACTGCAACTAAAGGTGCTGAAAACGGAAAAGTAACAGAAGGAACAACAGAAGTTACTTACGTTTATAAAGAAGTAACTGGTGATGTAGTGGTTCACTACGTTGATACAGAAGGTAACGTAATTGCTGAAGATAAAGAAGACACTAAAGGTGCCTCTCTAAACGCTAAATACGATACAACTGATAATAAACCAGAGAAAATCGAAAAATCCGGAATTGTTTACTACTTAACAGAAAAAGCTCTTAAAGACGGTTCTAAACCTGAAACAGGAGACGTAGTAGAAGGAACAACAGAAGTAACCTATGTCTATGAAAAAGCCGGTTCAGTCCTTGTTCATTATGTTGATACAGAAGGCAATCCTCTTCAAGGAACCAATGAAAATCAACAACCAGTGACTCCAACGGTTACGGATACTGATAATGCCAAAGCCGGAACTGACTACGATACAAGAGATCAAAAACCAACAAGCATAACTACAGCAGATGGTAAAGTATATAAACTGGTTCCTCAAAGTACTAAAGGTGATGAAACAGGCAAGGTTGTAGCAGGTCAAACTCTTGAAGTCACTTATGTTTACATTCTGGAAAAAGCCGTACCAGAGCCTAAGCCAGAACCAAAACCAGAGCCTAAGCCAGAACCAAAACCAGAGCCTAAGCCAGAACCAAAACCAGAGCCTAAGCCAGAACCAAAACCAGAGCCTAAACCAGAGCCTAAACCAGAGCCTAAGCCAGAACCAAAACCAGAGCCTAAACCAGAGCCTAAGCCAGAGCCTAAACCAGAGCCTAAGCCAGAACCAAAACCAGAAAATTCAAATAGTATCCAGCCAGAATCAAAGACATCAGAAGAAAAACTACCAAATACTGGTACAGAAAAAGATACTAATGGATCAACTATGGGATTACTAGCTATGGTAACAGGATTGGCATTAGGGTTATTTAAGAAAAAAGAAGAATCAGAATAATCTCAATGTTATGTTATCTATGTAATCATTCAGGGCATCTATTTAATTATTTTCAAATAGATTATTGAGCATGATTTGATTTTTAATAGCTTCTAAATAAAATATTCTATACTACTATATTTGGAATTTTTATAAGAAATTATTTTATATCGAGATTTGATGATACTGATAGAAAATTATTATTTTAAAGTAACTCTATCAGAACTTCAATTTTAAGAGATGAAAAATCTTTTCTCCCTTTTGTGAGGGGAGATTTTTCACTTTTGTCAAATGAAAATAGGGGAGAGAAATATGTCAAGAATTATTACGCTTCATTCTTTTACAGAAATACAGAGATATGGTTTTGAAACTACTCAGTTTTATCGAGCACGTATAGCAAGATATCTAGGAATAGATTATCTCCATCTTCTGACAAATCCTCAAGTTAGACCTGACTGGAAAGCTGATTTAAAAAAACTTGGATTTTTAGAAAAGGAATTAATCTGTGTTCCTCATAGTTTTTCCGATATAGGGCATGATTCCTTATCGGTTAAGCCTGAAACTCTCAATTTATCAGATAGTGATACGCTTGAACTCACTGCAGATGGTTTTGTCTCTTCTCTTACGTTAGGAGATGGCTCAGGTCGTTACTATTATACAAGTGGTCCATTTCTGTTTGAGAGTTTTAAGAAAAAAGAGTTACAGTGGTTTCATAAAAACGGAGACTTAGCGCTCGAGGGACGTTTCATAGACCCATTCATAGAACCTTCTCCTGTTTCTTTATTTTATCCTGAATATATTTTTCGAAAAGATGGAGTTATTTACTCTGAAGAAGATTTACTTATCAAATTTTTGGTTGATATAGCTCAGGATACAGACTTAATTATTCGCGATCAACAAAGTATACCAAAGCCTAGTCTATGGAGATATATGGAAAACACTGGTAAGAATTACTATGAAGTGATTCATTCAAATGTTTTAATGAATATATCACATGCTAATTTAAGGAAAAAGAATAACTATCTAGTTGCAAGTGAATCGCTAACAGAATCATTGCGTCAACTAGATTATAACGCGAGATTTTTAGCTCCCATTTTTACAGAAAAGAAAGGGGAAGTTAAAGATATTGGTCCTATTTTAGACTATTGTTTAGTAGGGCATATGGAGGAAATAAAGAATATTGATCTGGTTATTGAAGTTTTTACGGAATTGTATAAACGCGGCTCAAATGTTCATATTACCTTTTATGGTGGATCGGAAAAAAGATTACAGCAACTTCGGAATCAGTATAACCTTCCACCAATAATTCAATTAAAAGGTATCGTTAACGAAGTGCCTTATCATCTGCACCAATGCTATCTGTCTGCAAGTTACACAGAGTTATTTGCCAATGCCTGTGTTGAAGCCTTGAGTCAAGGTTTGTTAGCCTTATTATCGGATGTGGAGATTGCCCATCGTTTCTATGCTGGCCAGTCCAATGCTATCAACTTGTTTAAAACCAAATCAGAGTTGATTCAAAAGATAGAAGAGATGGAACAGCCTGATTTTTATCTATTAAATGAAAAAAATCTAGCTTTGGCCTCTCGCTATTCTCTGGAAAAAGTAGCTCACATATACCGAGAGCTATTAGATAGGAACTTCTAGGATGTTGGGAATTCTAGTCACCCTATCGCTTTATTTCTGCTTGATTTCCTGGATTGCCTATCGGAAAAAAGGGAGCGAAGAGGACTATTATCAGGTTAAGAAAGCTGTTCCAGTGACAGTTTTGGCCTTCTCAGTTTTTGCGACCTTGCTCAGTCCCATTTCCTTTCTGACTCTGGTGGGGAATGCCTATACAGGTAGGTCCTATCTCTGGTTTGCCCAATGTGGCATCTTTCTAGCCATTCCACTAGCTCATCGCTATTTTCTGCCCCTCTATCAAAAGGGAAACTATGAGACAGCCTATCATCTTTTAGAGGAAAAGTTTCAATCGACTGGCATTCGTTCACTGGCCTCAGGTCTTTTTATCCTCTACCAGTTGGGGCGAATAGCAGTGGTGACCTACTTGTTGTCTCAGGCCTTAGCGCCCTTTATCCCTATCAATCAGCTGATCTTGTCTGGTTTACTCCTTCTCTTGACGGTCTATTATCTGGCAAGTGGTGGTCTCTTGGTTGTGCTGTGGACGGACTTCTTTCAGGGCTTGGTCCTACTGGCTATATTGGTCCTATTTCTACCAAGAATTACCCAATCTGGTTTAGTCGTGAATAGCAGTCAACAGCTATCTCACTTTGCAGAGACGCTGGATGGGAAGACGGTCTTTATCTTAGTTGCAGGAGCAGGTTTTAGTAGCTTGTTTTCCTACGTTTCTTCGCAGGATATCGTCCAACGTTTTAATAGCAAAATGGGGCGTCAGAAGATTGGAAAAATCTTATGGCTACAGGGACTTTTGTCCTTTGGGATTGCTAGTTTACTGTATCTGATTGGCTGCTTAATTCGTCAGGAAAATTTCGCTACCACATCGACCAATCCTGTTCTCATCGCTTACGCTCGGGAAGGTCTGGCACCTTGGTTTGGTGGTTTTATCATGCTGGCTCTCTTGGCAGCAGGCCAATCCACAGTTTCATCCAGTATGAATGCAATCGTGACCTGCTTGAAGTTGGATTTTGCTTGGTCAAAGATTCGCTGGTCGCCAAGTCTCTTATCCTTTGTCTTAGCAGGTCTGTCCTGGCTCCTCTGCCTCTTGCTCATGAATGCAGAAATCTACTCCATCTACGAATGGATTAACGGCTTTATGGGCTTGACACTGGGTGTGATTGGTGGTTTGTACTTCTTGGTCTTACTCCTCAAAAGACCGAGTTTACAGTTAGCCAAAATCTATCTGGTCTTTAGTCTAGGAGCCTTGGTTCTCTATCATTACAGTGGCCTTTTTGCCAACCCCAATCCCTGGTTAAATAGCATCATCACTACCCTATCTGCCCTTTTTATCTCAATTCTAGGAAGACTATATGAAAGCAACATCTAAACCCATAGCTGTCATTTTGATCCGTTCGGGTTCACGCGGCTTAGTGGATAAAAATATCAAACCGCTTGCAGGCAAACCCTTGGTTTTCTATACCATTGAAGTCGCTCTAGCCTCCAAGTTATTTAGTGACATCTGGGTCTCCTCAGACTCACTCGCCTATCTAGAACTCTGTCGTCAAGCTTATCCAGAGATTTGTTGTGTCCATAGACCGAAAGAATTGGCCCTATCAACAACCTCTAGCTTAGAAACCTTACGCGACTTTTTACAGCCCTTTGAGGAAGAGCAGGTCTTTGTGAATCTACAGGTGACCTCACCCTTGAGAGAGGTGGAGCACCTCGTCGAGTCCTATCAACTCTACTGTCAGTCTGGGGCCGACCATCTGATTTCCTGTGTTAAGGCAGACAAGAGTCGTAGTCTTTACTTGCAGTTAGTGGAGTCGTCATTTATCCGTCCGCCTCAGGTTTCCAAGCACTATGCTCGGCAGAAAGAGCCTGTCTATTACTATCCCAACGGTAGTATTTGGATTTCTCGCAAGGACCTTTACCTACGAGATGAGACCTTTTACACAGATAAGACAGTAGCCTATGAAATGCCCAAACTCTATTCTTATGATATCGACGATGCCTTGGACTTTGAAGTCGTTGAGACCTTGCTGCAACATCACCACCTAGGAGAATCAAAGAGATGAAACACCTCATCATTGCCACAACGCCCTTGCAGGCCAAGATTGCCCAGCATATCAAGGGGCTCTATCCTAATCAGGACTTTGTCAGCCTTTATGTCAGTCCTGTCAAAAATGCCCGTCAGGAGCATTATGCTAAGAATTTTGACCATGTTCACTATCCTCAGGATGCAGAGGACTTGGCTCAGATTTGTCAGGAGCTTGCCGGCGACTATGACACCATCTTTTATGCTAGTTTTGACAATAGCTTGATTCTGGACTTGGTTGCTAGTTCAAATTACCAGCACCTCATGAGTTTTGATGATGGCTATGCGGATATTTACCCTTTGGGAATGTATGCCCTCCCTCTTCAACCTATTCAGGTGGGACCTTTGGGCTTGACCAGAGATGACTTGATTGAGCGGACGGAAAAGCACTATACCCTCTATCGCAGTGACTACCATGTCGTAGCTAGAGAAAAGCTTGTTTATCTGGAGCATTTTTTTGACCTGCCACAAGCACCCGTCTCAAATGGTAAGACGGTCAAGGTCCTGTTGGGGCAAAAGTTCTCTGAAGAGGACGATCAGATCTCCATCCGTTTTATCAGTACCTATGCCAAGGCTTTGGCAATTGATCTCTATCTGCCTCATCCAAAGGAAACCTTCACTATTCCAAACGTGACTTACTTGGAGACGGAGCTGATCTTTGAAGATGTCCTAGCCCAACTCTTTCAAGAATACGAGTTCGTTCAGGTCTATCACTTCACCTCGTCTGTCAGCCTCCATTTGAAAGACCTGCCCCATGTGACCATCACAGGCATTTCCCTCCCCTACTATGAGGATCGTCAAAAAGAATTGCGACGCTTAGGTTGTCAGTTTGAAACGATTTCCCTTGGCTGGTAGCTTAAAGTAAATAACTTTTACCCGTTATTCTAATATTTTTCCATTTTAATAGTAGTCGATAAGTTCCCTTTAGTCTCTTGTTTTCTCCCGTTTTAAAGTGACTCAGGGGGCTTTTTTTGATATAATAAAAAGGACTGTTATCAGTTAGAAAGAGGTTGGTATGAAAGAATTACAAACTGTACTTAAAAACCATTTTGCAATCGAATTTGCAGACAAAAATTTACTGGAGACTGCCTTTACTCATACGAGTTATGCCAATGAGCACCGCCTCTTAAAAATTTCACACAATGAACGCTTGGAATTTTTAGGAGACGCTGTTCTACAGTTATTGATTTCAGAATATCTGTATAAAAAATATCCTAAAAAGCCTGAGGGTGACTTGTCTAAACTCCGTGCCATGATTGTCCGCGAGGAGAGTTTAGCTGGTTTTGCGCGTGATTGTCAGTTTGATCAGTTTATCAAGCTGGGTAAGGGGGAAGAAAAATCTGGTGGTCGCAATCGTGATACCATTCTTGGTGATGCCTTTGAAGCCTTTCTTGGTGCCCTCCTTTTGGACAAGGATGTGGCCAAGGTCAAGGAATTTATCTATCAAGTCATGATTTCTAAGGTTGAAGCAGGCGAATTTGAGATGATTACAGACTACAAAACCCATCTCCAAGAGTTACTTCAGGTCAATGGGGATGTGGCTATTCGTTATCAGGTGATTTCTGAAACGGGTCCTGCCCATGATAAGGTCTTTGATGTAGAAGTTCTTGTTGAAGGAAAGAGCATTGGTCAAGGTCAAGGTCGTTCTAAGAAATTAGCAGAGCAGGAAGCTGCCAAAAATGCCGTTGAGAAAGGGCTGGATTCATGTATTTAAAGGAAATCGAAATTCAGGGATTCAAGTCTTTTGCTGACAAGACTAAGGTTGTCTTTGACCAAGGTGTGACGGCAGTTGTTGGACCCAATGGATCTGGAAAGTCGAATATTACAGAAAGTCTGCGTTGGGCCTTAGGGGAGTCCAGTGTTAAGAGTCTCCGTGGTGGCAAGATGCCAGATGTCATCTTTGCTGGAACAGAAAGTCGTAAACCGCTCAATTATGCTTCTGTGGTTGTGACTCTGGATAATCATGACGGATTTATCAAGGATGCTGGTCAAGAAATCAGGGTAGAACGCCATATCTATCGTAGTGGAGATAGCGAATACAAGATTGACGGCAAGAAAGTCCGTCTACGTGATATTCATGATCTTTTCTTGGACACAGGTTTGGGACGAGATTCTTTCTCCATCATTTCCCAAGGGAAGGTTGAGGAGATTTTCAACTCCAAGCCTGAAGAACGCCGTGCCATTTTCGAAGAAGCTGCAGGAGTTTTGAAATACAAGACTCGCAGAAAAGAAACAGAAAGCAAACTGCAGCAAACTCAAGATAATCTAGACCGCTTAGAGGACATTATCTACGAGTTGGATAATCAAATCAAGCCTCTTGCAAAACAAGCAGAGAATGCTCGTAAGTTTTTAGACTTGGATGGTCAACGCAAAGCTATTTACTTGGATGTTTTGGTTGCTCAAATCAAGGAAAATAAGGCTGAACTAGACTCGACAGAAGAAGAGTTGGCTCAGGTTCAGGAACTATTGACTAGTTATTATCAAAAGCGTGAAAAATTAGAAGAAGAAAATCAGAATCTTAAAAAAGAACGCCAAGATTTACAGGCTGAAATGGCCAAAGACCAAGGCAGTTTGATGGATTTGACCAGTCTGATTAGTGATTTAGAGAGAAAATTAGCCCTATCGAAATTAGAATCTGAGCAAGTAGCCATCAATCAACAGGAAGCACAAGCCCGTTTGGCTGCTTTAGAGGATAAGAGAAATTCTCTAAGTAAGGAAAAAGCTGAAAAAGAAGCGAATTTGGCACAGTTAGATGAAAATCTAGTCCAAAATAATCAAAAACTCAATCGATTAGAGGCTGAATTACTGGCTTTTTCAGATGATCCAGATCAGATGATTGAGCTCTTACGTGAACGCTTTGTATCTCTTTTACAAGAAGAAGCGGATGTCTCAAACCATCTGACCCGTATTGAGAATGAATTGGAAAATAGTCGTCAGCTTTCTCAAAAACAAGCAGATCAATTAGAAAAGCTGAAAGAACAGTTAGCTACAGCTAAAGAGAAGGCTAGTCATCAAAAAGAAGAGCTTGAAACTGCCAAGGAGCAGGTTCAGAAATTACTGACCGACTATCAAATCTGTGCCAAGGAGCAAGAGGAGCAGAAAACTTTCTATCAAGCTCAACAAAGTCAACTCTTTGACCGTCTGGATAGTCTCAAAAACAAGCAGGCTAGAGCCCAAAGTTTGGAAAATATCCTGAGAAATCATAGTAACTTTTATGCAGGTGTTAAGAGTGTTCTCCAAGAAAAAGACCGCCTTGGTGGGATTATTGGGGCAGTCAGTGAGCACCTGATCTTTGATGTCCATTATCAAACTGCCTTGGAGATTGCGCTTGGAGCTAGCAGTCAGCATATCATCGTAGAAGATGAAAATGCGGCAACCAAAGCGATTGATTTCCTCAAACGAAACAGAGCTGGTCGTGCAACCTTCCTTCCTTTGACTACGATCAAGGCGCGTACGATTTCTAGTCAGAACCAAGATGCTATTGCTGCAAGCCCAGGTTTCCTTGGGATGGCAGATGAGCTGGTTACTTTTGATACTAGACTGGAAGCTATTTTCAAGAACTTGCTAGCAACAACAGCTATTTTTGATACTGTAGAACATGCGCGTGCAGCAGCTCGCCAGTTTCGTTATCAGGTTCGTATGGTGACTTTGGACGGCACAGAGTTGCGCACAGGTGGTTCCTATGCAGGTGGAGCCAATCGCCAGAATAACAGTATTTTTATCAAGCCAGAGCTGGAGCAATTACAAAAAGAAATTGCTGAAGAAGAAGCAAGCTTGCGTTCAGAAGAGGCGGCTTTGAAGACCTTGCAAGACCAGATGGCTAGATTGACAGAAAGTTTAGAAGCCATCAAATCTCAAGGAGAGCAGGCTCGTATTCAGGAGCAAGGCTTGTCCCTCGCTTATCAGCAGACCAGTCAGCAAGTTGAAGAGCTAGAAACTCTTTGGAAACTCCAAGAAGAGGAATTAAATCGTCTTACTGAGGGAGATTGGCAAGCAGATAAGGAAAAATGCCAAGAGCGCCTTGCTACAATTGCCAGTGATAAGCAAAATCTGGAAGCTGAGATTGAAGAGATTAAGTCTAACAAAAACGCCATCCAAGAACGCTATCAAAACTTACAGGAAGAGCTAGCGCAAGCTCGCCTGCTTAAGACAGAACTGCAAGGACAAAAACGTTATGAAGTTGCGGATATTGAACGTTTAGGCAAGGAATTGGATAATCTGAATATCGAGCAAGAGGAAATCCAGCGCCTTCTTCAAGAAAAGGTTGATAATCTTGAGAAAGTTGATACAGAATTGCTCAGTCAACAGGTTGAAGACGCCAAAAACCAGAAAACAAGTCTTCAACAAGGTTTGATTCGCAAGCAGTTTGAATTGGATGATATAGAAGGTCAGCTGGATGATATTGCCAGTCATTTGGATCAGGCTCGCCAACAGAATGAGGAGTGGATTCGCAAGCAAACACGTGCTGAAGCTAAGAAAGAAAAGATCAGCGAGCGCTTGCGCCATTTACAAAGCCAATTAACAGACCAGTACCAGATTAGCTATACTGAAGCTTTAGAAAAGTCTCATGAGTTGGAGAATCTCAATCTGGCAGAGCAAGAGGTTAAAGATTTAGAGAAGGCTATTCGCTCACTGGGGCCTGTCAATTTGGATGCTATTGAACAGTACGAAGAAGTTCACAGCCGTCTGGATTTCTTGAATAGCCAGCGAGATGACATTTTGTCGGCGAAAAACCTGCTCCTTGAGACTATTACTGAGATGAATGATGAGGTCAAGGAACGCTTTAAGTCAACCTTTGAAGCTATTCGTGAGTCCTTTAAAGTGACCTTCAAGCAGATGTTTGGCGGAGGTCAAGCAGACTTGATATTGACTGAGGGCGACCTTTTAACAGCTGGTGTGGAGATTTCTGTTCAACCTCCAGGTAAGAAAATCCAGTCGCTTAACCTCATGAGTGGTGGTGAAAAAGCTCTATCAGCTCTTGCCTTGCTCTTCTCCATTATCCGTGTCAAGACCATTCCATTTGTTATCTTGGATGAGGTAGAGGCTGCACTGGATGAAGCTAATGTTAAGCGTTTTGGGGATTACCTCAACCGCTTTGATAAGGACAGCCAGTTCATCGTCGTAACCCACCGTAAAGGAACCATGGCAGCAGCTGATTCTATCTATGGAGTGACCATGCAAGAATCAGGTGTCTCAAAAATTGTTTCGGTGAAGTTAAAAGATTTAGAAAGTATTGAAGGATGACAATTAAACTAGTAGCAACGGATATGGACGGAACCTTCCTAGATGGGAATGGACGCTTTGATATGGACCGCCTCAAGTCTCTCTTGGCTTCTTACAATGAAAAAGGGATTTACTTTGCAGTGGCTTCGGGGCGCGGATTCCTATCTCTAGAAAAATTATTTGCTGATGTTCGTGATGACATCATTTTCATCGCGGAAAATGGCAGTTTGGTAGAATATCAAGGTCAAGACTTGTATGAAGCGACCATGTCTCGTGAGTTTTATCTGGCAACTTTTGAAAAGCTGAAAACGTCACCTTATGTAGATATCAATAAATTGCTCTTGACGGGGAAAAAAGGCTCTTATGTGCTAGATACAGTTGATGAGACTTATTTAAAAGTGAGTCAGCACTATAATGAAAATATCCAAAAAGTAGCGAGTTTGGAAGATATCACAGATGACATTTTCAAATTTACAACCAACTTCACAGAAGAAACGCTGGAAGCTGGGGAGGCTTGGGTAAACGAAAACGTGCCTGGTGTTAAGGCCATGACAACTGGCTTTGAATCCATTGATATTGTTCTGGACTATGTCGATAAGGGTGTGGCTATTGTTGAATTGGCTAAAAAACTTGGTATCACAATGGATCAGGTTATGGCTTTTGGAGACAATCTAAATGACTTGCATATGATGCAGGTTGTGGGACATCCTGTGGCTCCTGAAAATGCACGACCAGAGATTTTAGAATTAGCAGAGACTATGATTGGTCACCATAAGGACCAGTCGGTTATCGCTTATATGGAGGGCTTATAATGGCAGATATAAAATTGATTGCATTGGACTTGGATGGGACCTTGCTGACTACTGATAAAAGGCTGACGGCTCGTACCAAGGCAACTTTGAAAGCTGCGCGTGATCGTGGTATCAAGGTCGTATTGACAACTGGTCGTCCCTTAAAAGCTATGGATTTCTTTCTCCATGAGCTAGGGACTGACGGTCAGGAAGATGAGTATACGATTACTTTTAATGGTGGTTTGGTTCAGAAAAATACAGGTGAAATCCTTGATAAGACAGTCTTTTCCTATGATGATGTGGCACGCTTGTATGAGGAAACAGAGAAATTATCACTGCCTCTTGATGCTATCTCAGAAGGAACGGTTTATCAAATCCAATCGGACCAAGAAAGTCTTTATGCCAAATTTAATCCAGCATTGACCTTTGTTCCAGTGGACTTTGCAGACTTGTCTAGTCAGATGACCTACAATAAATGCGTGACTGCCTTTGCTCAAGAACCCTTGGATGCAGCCATTCAGAAGATTTCTCCAGAATTGTTTGACCAATATGAAATCTTTAAATCACGTGAAATGTTGCTAGAGTGGTCACCAAAGAATGTTCATAAAGCAACAGGTTTGGCTAAACTAATCAGCCATCTTGGAATCGACCAAAGCCAAGTCATGGCCTGTGGTGATGAGGCCAATGACCTTTCTATGATTGAGTGGGCAGGACTCGGTGTTGCCATGCAAAACGCTGTTCCTGAAGTCAAGGAAGTCGCAAATGTGGTAACTCCTATGACCAACGATGAGGAAGCTGTCGCCTGGGCTATCGAAGAATATGTGCTAAAGGAGAATTAAGATATGGGATTATTTGACCGTCTATTCGGAAAAAAAGAAGAACCTAAAATCGAAGAAGTTGTAAAAGAAGCTCTGGAAAATCTTGATTTGTCTGAAGATACAGAAGCTGAGGAAGTTTCTCAAGAAGAAGCAGAAATTGCTGAAGAAGCTGTGCTTGAAGAAGAGAAAATCCAAGACACAGTTGAAGAAAGTATGGATTCAGAGCCAGCTGTAGAAGTTTCTCAAGAAGAAGTCGAAGAATTTCCAAACTCAGAAGAAGTCTCAGAGGAAGAAAATCCTGAGTTCATAGAAGCTGTAGAAGAAAATAGTTCTGGAGTTCTTGAAGCAGAAAGGCCTCAGGTAGAAGAAACTGTTCAGGAAAAATATGACCGCAGTCTTAAGAAAACTCGTACAGGATTTGGTGCCCGCTTGAATGCCTTCTTTGCTAACTTCCGCTCTGTTGACGAAGAATTCTTCGAGGAATTGGAAGAACTGCTGATTATGAGTGACGTTGGTGTTCAAGTCGCTTCTAACTTAACGGAGGAGCTACGCTACGAAGCCAAGCTTGAAAACGCCAAGAAACCTGACGCACTTCGCCGTGTCATCATTGAGAAATTGGTTGAACTTTATGAAAAAGGTGGCAACTACGATGAAAGAATCCACTTCCAAGATGGCTTGACAGTCATGCTCTTTGTTGGTGTTAATGGTGTTGGGAAAACAACTTCTATTGGGAAACTAGCTCACCGCTATAAACAAGCTGGTAAAAAGGTCATGCTGGTTGCGGCAGATACCTTCCGTGCAGGAGCAGTAGCCCAGCTTGCTGAATGGGGCCGTCGTGTAGACGTTCCAGTTGTGACTGGACCTGAAAAAGCTGACCCAGCCAGTGTAGTCTTTGATGGAATGGAACGTGCCGTGGCTGAAGGTATCGATATTCTCATGATTGATACCGCTGGTCGTCTGCAAAACAAGGACAACCTTATGGCTGAGTTGGAGAAGATTGGACGCATTATCAAGCGTGTTGTGCCTGAAGCACCACATGAAACCTTCCTGGCACTCGATGCTTCAACTGGTCAAAATGCCCTGGTACAGGCCAAAGAATTTTCAAAAATTACCCCTTTGACAGGAATTGTCTTGACTAAGATTGATGGAACTGCTCGAGGTGGGGTTGTTTTAGCCATCCGAGAAGAACTCAATATTCCTGTAAAATTGATTGGATTTGGTGAAAAAATCGATGATATTGGCGAGTTTAACTCAGAAAACTTTATGAAGGGTCTCTTGGAAGGTTTAATCTAATCAGAAACAAAAATCCTGCAAGCTACAAACTTGCAGGAAATTTTTTATTCTAAGCGACCATCTTGACGGTAGGCAATATCTGGTTGCCAAGTCCATTTGGCACCGAATTTTTCAAGTAAGTCAAAGCTTGCTTGAGGGCCCATGCTTCCAGCTTTATAGTCATGAAGTGGGGCACCATTTTCAGCCCAGAGCTCTTCGATACGGTCAATCAATTTCCATGATGCGCCAACTTCATCCCAGTGGCTAAAGTTAGTTGAGTTGTTATTTAAGACATCATAAATCAATTTCTCGTATGGTTCTGGAGAAGCACCAGTTGCGGTCGCATCTGTGCGGTAATCAAGTGAGTTAGGAGCTAAGTTGAATTCTTCTCCTACTTGTTTCCCATTTAGGCTAAGAGAGAAGCCTTCTGTTGGTTGGATATAGATGGTCAAAATATTTGGAGCAAGTGGTTCTCCAAAGATAGAATCCATTTGTTTAAAGACGATGTTGACATGAGTTCCTTTTTCAGTCAGACGTTTACCAGTACGGAAGAAGAAAGGAACACCACGGAAGCGATCGCTGTCTACAAAGAAGGCACCAGATGCAAAGGTTTCAGTTGTAGATTCTGGATTCACATTTGGCTCACTACGATAAGAGATATATTTCATGCCATCAATCTTACCTGAACGGTATTGACCACGGATAAAGTGTTCTTTAAGCTCTTCATCCGTTGGATGATAGAGGTTTTTAAAGACCTTAATCTTTTCGGCACGAATCTCGTCTTTTGTGAAGCTTGCTGGTTTGTCCATAGCAAGGAGAGAAAGAAGTTGTAGTGTATGGTTTTGTACCATGTCACGGAGTGCACCAGATTGGTCATAGTAGCCACCACGTTCTTCTACACCCAAGCGCTCCGCAAAGGTAATTTGAACATTGTCGATAAAGTCCTTGTTCCACACATTTTCAAAAATCAAGTTTGCAAAGCGAACTGCAAAGATACTTTGGATCATTTCCTTACCAAGATAATGGTCAATACGGAAAATTTGTTCCTCGTCAAATGTTGCTAGGAGCTCGTCATTCAACTTGCTTGCAGTTGCGTAATCTGTACCAAATGGCTTCTCAACGATTAAGCGCTCAAAACCTTTACCATCCACAATATTTTCAGACTTGAGGTGTTTGGCGATAGTTCCAAAGAACTGAGGTGCCATAGACAAGAAGAAGAGCTTGTTGTGTTCAGCTTGGTACTTGTCATTTAGTTCAGCCTGCAATTGACGTAAAGCAATGTAGTGTTCTGTATCATTGACATCATGACTTTGATAGTAGAAGTGACTAGCGAACTCCTGAGCTTGTTCGGTACTATCTGCCAAATCAAGGATGGATTCGACTACAACAGATTCAAAATATTCCTTGCTCCAAGGACGACGAGCAGTTCCAATGACTGCAAAGTGCTCGGAAAGATTGCCGGATTTATATAGTCTAAAAAGGGAAGGGTAGAGCTTGCGTTTAGCCAGGTCTCCACTCGCACCGAAAATTGTAACAATAACCTTAGATGACATCTAGCTACCTAATTTCTATTTTTATTCCTAGTCTTGCTAGGTATGAGGAAACCTCATTTCATAAACTTAATTCTAACATAATTTTCCGAAAAATCAAAAAATCCAATACGAGATAGAAAAAAACTGCAAGGAAATCCTTACAGTTTGCGTTTAGACGTTTAAGACCTTGTCCAAGAACTCTTTCAGACGAGGGTGTTGAGGGTTGTCAAAGATTTGATCAGGTGTTCCGTCTTCAAGGAACTCGCCATCTGCAGTAAAGATAACGCGGTTGGCAACCTGACGGGCAAATCCCATCTCATGGGTTACGATGATCATGGTCATACCTTGCTCAGCCAATTCCTTCATAACGTTTAGTACGTCTCCGACCATCTCAGGGTCAAGAGCGGAAGTTGGCTCATCAAAGAGCATGATATCAGGATTCATGGCGAGTCCACGAGCGATAGCCACACGTTGTTTTTGACCACCTGATAGGCTATCTGGATTAGCATTAGCTTTATCTGCTAGCCCAACCTTGTCAAGCAATTCCATTCCCAATTTCTCAGCTTCTTCCTCAGTCATCAACTTGTGCTCAATAGGAGCAAAGGTGATATTGTCCAATACAGACATATGAGGGAAGAGGTTGAAGTGTTGGAACACCATTCCGATATTTTCACGGACGTGGTCAACGTTGGTAGTTTTTTCAGTTAAGTCATAACCGTTCACAGTGATGTGACCGCTCGTAACTTCTTCTAGAAGATTGAGGCTACGAAGGAAGGTTGATTTACCAGAACCTGAAGGACCGATGATACAAACAACATCTCCTTCATAGAACTTGGTCGTAATTCCTTTTAAAACCTCATTTTTTCCATAGTGCTTGTGTAAATCATTTACATCAATTTTTAGTTTTGCCATTAACGAATCCTCTTTTCTAAGCGTTTCGCTAGTCTAGTCAAAAGTGTGATAATTACAAGATAGAAGATAGCAAGGATTGCATACATCTTGAAACTTTGGTAGTTACGGGCGATGATAATCTTACCAGTTTGGAAGAGTTCAACCAAACCGATAGCAGATACGATGGTTGTATCTTTAAGAGCGATAACGAATTGGTTAACAAAGTTTGGCAACATCAATTTAGTTGCTTGTGGCAAGATAATCTTACGCATGGTTTTTCCATAAGAGATACCCAAGCTTCGGCTGGCTTCCATTTGACCAACCGGAACAGCCTGAATACCACCACGAACGATTTCAGCGATATAAGCAGCCGCATTGAGTGAGAGGGCGATAGTACCAGCTACGAAGTCGTTAATTGGACTTTGTTGGCCTGTGATAGACTCGATGAAGTTTGGAATTCCCCAGAAGATAAAGGCTGCAAGAATCATCAATGGAATACCACGGATAACGTCAACGAAAATCTCAGAGATCACACGAAGAGATTTGTAGGGGCTAACGCTAAACATACCAAAGATAATCCCGATGACAATGGCAATAGCAAATGAGATAAGAGCTAGAGCAAGAGTGATACCAAGACCGCTAAGGAGTTGTTTGTAGTTGTTTTGAAGCAAGCCCCAGATAGTTGTCTCATCAACAGTGCTTGTTGATGCAGATGAAGACTCACTAGCTAGGTATTTATCAAGAATCTTTTGGAATTCTCCGTTTGCTTTAAGGTTTGCAAGTCCGTTGTTGAACATTTCAATTAACTCTGGATTTGCTCCTTTTTTAACGGCAAAGGCTGTTTCACCGATTGGAGTTCCAGCGATTGGAGTTTTCAATTTTTGTCCTTGGCTGATAGAATATTTGAGAACAGGTTCATCATCCATAACGGCATCAATGGCACCAGTGTTTAAACTGTCATACATTGAAGAACCATCAGCAAAAGTTTTGATTTTGTAACCGTTTTTGCTTTGATTTTCTGTTAGGAAGGTTTGAGAAGCAGTTCCGTTTTTAACACCAACTGTCTTTCCTTTTAAATCTTCATAAGAAGCAATGGTGCTTGATTCTTTGACACCAAGGATAGTATTGGCAGTGTAGTATGATTCTGAGAAGTCAAAAGTTGCCTTACGAGCATCTGTGACAGACATACCAGCAATGATACCATCAGCTTGTCCAGCTTGAACAGCACTGATAGCTGCATCGAAACCTGGATTGGTGATTTCAATTTCGAAACCTTGGTCTTTAGCGATAGCCTTAATCAAGTCCATATCAATACCAGTAAATTGGTTGCTTGAGTTTTGGAACACAAAAGGTGCAAAAGAAGAATCGCTGGCAATGATGTATTTAGCTTTAACAGGAGTTGCTTTCAGACCAGCTGTAGTAGTTGTAGTTGGTACTGACGAAGAAGACGAAGCAGTCCATTTCTTGATGATTTTATCAAGACTACCATCTTTTTTCATTTCAGCCAAGGCTTGGTTAAATTCAGTAACCAGGTGCTCGTATTTGCTTCCTTTTTTCACACCGAAAGCAAAACTCCCTACAGCTTCACCATCCATTTCAATATGGAGGTCTTGACCTTGGTTGATGGCATATTCGATAACAGGCTTGTCATCCATCATGGCATCAATGGCACCAGCACTCAAGCTGTTGTTCATCAAATCACTAGTGTCAAATGTTTTAATAGTAAAGCCGTATTTATCTTTGATTGTTTCAAGGAAACGTTGAGCGGCAGTTCCGTTTTTAACACCAACAGTTTTACCAGTTAATTGGTCGTACTTGCTAATTTTGTGTGCCTTTGTAGTTGCAATGACAACTTTTGTATCATAGTAAGTATCAGACATGGTGAAGACTTTTTCACGTTCTTTCGTCTTTGTCATCCCTGCCATGATAGCGTCAGCTTGACCAGCTTGAACCGCATTTACCGCTGCATCAAATCCAGGATAGGACATCTGAATATTCCATCCTTTAATCTCAGCGACTTTGTTGATAATGTCCACATCAATTCCTTTATAAGTTTGATCTGAATCTTTAAACTCAAAAGGTGCATAGGCGGTATCAGACACAATCTTAATCGTCTCTGCTTTCGCAATACCTAATGAGAAAATTGGGAATAAAATTAGCAAAAATGCTAGAAATTTTTTCTTCATTTTTAGTCTCCTTTTCCGAATATTTTCCCATTATATCAGAAAAAACAAAAAAATGCAAATCTAGGGACTTTTATGTTAGAAGATATAACATAAAAGCTCTTTATTTCTTTCTTGAACTGCTACCACAAAGTGCTATAATAACAGTATATAATGGAAGAAAAGAGGACGGAGATGTGAAGAACAAAAGAATTTTTAAAGACTTCCAAGCTTCTCAAATGCGGTTAAACCTCTACACAAGCCCCTTGTTAGCCTTTGCTTTTGTCTTTATAGGAGAGTTTGTGGCTTATACTTTATATGGTATTAGTTTGTTAGCTCTCATCGGACTTGCTAGAAATTTTGGAGAGGCTGGTCAAGCTTTTGCAATCTACTTGCAGACCTTGCAGCAGAGCTTGATGGATAAAACAGGTGATTTTCGTTTAATTTTAGAATTGCTGGCCTTTGGTTTTATTCTCAACACTGTGTTCAGATGGACTAGAAAAGTTGAGAAAAGACCTATTCGAACTTTGGGATTTTATAGAGAGAATTTCCTCAGCAATCTCTTTAAAGGATTTGGCCTAGGCCTGGCACTTTTTCTTCTGACCTTGTTAGGTTTAGTGGCCTTGGGGCAATATCGTTTTGAGTCTATTCACTTAAATCCTTATTCGCTTGCCTTTGTTGTCTTTACTATTCCATTTTGGATTTTACAGGGGACAGCAGAAGAAGTGGTGTCCCGTGCTTGGCTCCTTCCCCAATTGGCCTCAAGAACTAATCTAAAACTTGCTGTTCTTATATCTAGCCTATTCTTTACCCTGCTTCATGTGGGAAATTCTGGTCTCACACCTCTATCTCTAATGAATCTCTTCTTATTCGGAGTTGCCATGGCTCTTTACCTTCTCAAAACTGATACAGTTTGGAGTGTGGCAGGTATTCATGGTGCTTGGAATTTTGCTCAAGGAAATCTCTGTGGGATTTTAGTTAGTGGTCAGCAGTCAGGAACATCGCTGATGACCTTTTTACCACAAGGTAATCAAGATTGGCTATCAGGTGGTTCTTTTGGCATAGAAGGTTCTATCATGACAAGTCTGGTCTTGCTACTGCTGATTCTCTACCTCGTCTATCAATTAAAGAAAGAAAATGAAAGGATGTGACTTCGATCCGTCCTTTTCTTCGTGAAAATGCTATAAGTATGCTAAAATAGGAATAGCATATCGAGAGAGGATTCTTATGATCAATCGTATTACAGATAATCAATTTAAACTAGTATCAAAATACCAACCTTCAGGAGATCAACCACAAGCTATCGAGCAGTTGGTTGATAATATCGAGGGTGGAGAAAAAGCTCAGATTCTGATGGGAGCGACCGGAACAGGGAAGACCTATACCATGAGTCAAGTCATTTCCAAAGTCAATAAACCAACTCTGGTTATTGCCCACAATAAAACTCTAGCAGGCCAGCTCTATGGAGAATTTAAGGAATTTTTCCCTGAAAATGCTGTTGAGTACTTCGTATCCTACTATGATTATTACCAACCTGAGGCCTATGTCCCTTCTAGCGATACCTATATTGAAAAGGATAGCTCTGTCAATGATGAGATTGACAAACTTCGTCACTCAGCGACTTCAGCCCTTCTGGAGCGTAATGATGTTATCGTCGTAGCTTCCGTTTCTTGTATCTATGGTTTGGGTTCGCCCAAGGAATACGCTGATAGTGTCGTTAGTCTCCGTCCAGGCCTTGAAATTTCTCGTGATAAACTCTTGAATGACTTGGTCGATATTCAGTTTGAGCGAAATGATATTGATTTCCAACGGGGAAGATTTCGCGTTCGTGGGGATGTAGTGGAGATTTTCCCAGCCTCTCGTGATGAGCATGCCTTTCGAGTAGAATTTTTTGGAGACGAAATTGACCGTATTCGTGAGGTTGAAGCTTTGACGGGTCAGGTCTTGGGAGAAGTGGATCATTTGGCTATTTTCCCAGCTACTCACTTTGTGACCAATGACGACCATATGGAAGTTGCTATTGCCAAGATTCAAGCAGAATTAGAAGAGCAACTAGTTATCTTTGAAAAGGAAGGCAAATTGCTTGAAGCGCAACGCTTGAAACAGAGGACTGAGTATGATATCGAAATGCTCCGTGAGATGGGCTATACCAACGGGGTTGAAAACTACTCACGCCATATGGATGGGCGTAGCGAAGGTGAGCCTCCGTATACCCTTCTTGACTTTTTCCCAGATGATTTCTTAATCATGATTGACGAGAGCCACATGACTATGGGACAAATCAAGGGCATGTACAATGGTGACCGTTCGCGTAAGGAAATGCTAGTTAATTATGGTTTCCGTTTGCCGTCAGCCTTGGACAATCGTCCCCTCCGTCGTGAAGAGTTTGAAAGTCATGTGCATCAGATTGTCTACGTTTCAGCGACACCTGGCGACTATGAAAATGAACAGACCGAGACAGTGATTGAGCAAATCATTCGACCAACAGGTCTTTTGGATCCTGAGGTGGAAGTACGTCCGACTATGGGACAGATTGATGACCTCTTAGGTGAAATTAATGCCCGTGTTGAAAAGAATGAGCGTACCTTTATTACCACTTTAACCAAGAAAATGGCAGAAGACTTGACCGACTATTTCAAGGAAATGGGTATCAAGGTCAAGTACATGCACTCGGATATCAAGACCTTGGAGCGGACAGAGATTATCCGTGACCTGCGCTTGGGTGTCTTTGATGTTTTGGTTGGAATCAACCTCCTTCGTGAAGGAATTGACGTTCCTGAAGTGAGTCTCGTAGCTATTCTCGATGCCGACAAGGAAGGATTCCTTCGTAATGAACGTGGCCTTATCCAGACCATTGGTCGTGCTGCCCGTAACAGTGAAGGGCATGTCATCATGTATGCGGACACTGTGACTCAGTCTATGCAACGTGCTATCGATGAAACAGCTCGCCGTCGGAAAATTCAGATGGCCTATAATGAAGAACACGGTATTGTGCCTCAGACAATCAAGAAAGAAATCCGTGACCTGATTGCTGTGACCAAGGCAGTTGCTAAGGAAGAAGACAAGGAAGTCGATATCAATAGCCTCAACAAACAAGAACGCAAAGAACTCGTCAAGAAACTTGAAAAACAAATGCAAGAAGCAGTTGAAGTGCTTGACTTTGAACTAGCAGCTCAGATTCGTGATATGATGCTGGAAGTCAAGGCGTTGGATTAGGGGAATTTTATGAATATTTTAGTTATTAATGGACATCCTGATAAAGAAAGTTACTGCCAAGCAATTTTTCAAACGATTGTAGAAAATATAGACTCAAAGAGACATGAACTTGAAATGATTAATCTTAATGAGGAAGAGTTTGATCCTGTTTTACGTTATGGTTATCGACAAAGGATGGAGGACGATCCGTTTATTCTACGATCTCAGGAATTAATTCAGTGGGCAGATCATTTCATTTTTGTTTATCCAATTTGGTGGAGTAGTATGCCTAGTCTATTGAAGGGGTGGATTGATCGTGTTTTTACGCCAGGCATTGCATACTCAGCAAATAATCGAGGAAGCTTTATTTTGAACTACTTGAGAGGTAATCAGTTTAAAAAGTTACTAAAAGGAAAAACAGCTAGTATTTATGCAACCTCCATGGCACCAACTTGGTGGTACAAAGTATTTTCAGGTCCGATTAATATTCCAGACAGTTATGGAATATCAGTATTAAAGAATGCTGTCCTGAATCATTGCGGTATCAAAACAAAGAGGGTTTCAATCTTAGGAGAGTTAGGACGTGAAGTGAATACAAGTTCAACAAGAGAAAAATTTCTACAAAAAGTAGCAAAGGAAGTCAGACTGTTGGATTAAGGAGAAGAAAATAAATGACGGTTGTTATCAAATCAATGGAAACTCCTGAAGAGATAGAAAGTAAATCTCTCGTTCACTGGAAAGCGTGGAGAGAGGCTTATGACGACCTTTTGCCTGCAGAATTTCAGGAGACAATGACATTGGAAAGGTGTCGATTCTTTAGTCAAAAGTATCCAGAAAATACATTGATTGCGATAGATGGCATGAAGGTAGTTGGTTTTATCAGTTATGGAAACTTTCGTGATGAGACTATTCAAGCTGGTGAAATTATTGCTTTATATGTTTTAAAAGACTATTATGGAAAAGGTATCGCACAAAAGTTAGTTAGAGCAGCTTTGACTGCTCTTAATCATTTTTCTGAAATTTTCTTATGGGTATTGAAAGATAATAAGCGAGCCATAGCTTTCTATCAAAAAATGGTTTTTACTTTTGATGGACAAGAAAAGATGCTTGAACTTGGAAAGCCCATAAAGGAAAAACGTATGGTATTCTATTCTAAATAATTTTACAAAGTAGAAGCTAATGGCACTGGTGCAAGTCTGAAAATTTAATAAATTAGAAAGTGAGTAAATTTATGTCCCGTTCCCAATTAACGATTTTAACAAATATTTGTCTGATTGAAGATCTCGAAACCCAGCGCGTAGTCATGCAGTATCGCTCTCCTGAAACCAATCGCTGGTCAGGTTATGCCTTTCCAGGAGGTCATGTAGAAAACGGCGAGTCTTTCGCAGAGTCTGTCATTCGTGAAATCTATGAAGAAACAGGGTTGACTATCCAAAATCCTCAACTTGTCGGCATTAAAAATTGGCCACTAGATACAGGTGGGCGCTATATTGTCGTTTGTTATAAGGCGACTGAGTTCTCTGGTACCCTTCGCTCTTCAGAAGAGGGAGAAGTTTCTTGGGTGCAAAAAGACCAGATTCCAAACTTGGATCTGGCCTATGATATGCTACCTTTGATGGAAATGATGGAAGCTCCTGACAAGTCAGAGTTTTTCTACCGCCACCGTACAGAAGACGATTGGGAAAAGAAAATTTTCTAGTCTTTTACTAAATAACCGAGCTGATCCAAGGCCTCCTCGATATAGTGGAGGTCTTGTTGTGTTTCGGCTTCAACTAGGTGGTAATGGATACCATCTGTCAATTCAGATAAAGGTTTAAAATCAGAATGCTCGACTTGTTCTAGAAAATGTTGAACGTCTCGGCGGCAAGACAGTTTCAGCAAGGTTTCAATTTCTCCATAAACGGGATGGTCAATCAAGGTGTTTTGAACACGTCCGCCATTATCTACGATAGCAAGGAGTTCTTGACCGATTTCTTCAACTTCATGTTTCACTTTGAAAAGTTTGTGAACATAAGGATTGGTTTCAATTTGCTTATAGACGTAGCCACGATTGGTGGATAGGATAGGAGCGCCATCGGCTCTTAAAATTGCAATGTCCTGTACAATGACCTGGCGTGTAACATGAAAATGTTCAGCTAAACTTTGGCCATTGAGGGCTTTAGGAGCTTCTTTCAAGAGTTGGAGCAGGGCTTGTTTGCGATCTTTTGTCATAGTTCTTCCTTTTAACGGCGTTTGCGAAGCACTTTATAGACAGCTAGTGCTAATGTATAGTCTACCATACTATGAATAATTGTACCAAATCCAACTAGTACAAATAGAACATAAAACATATTTTCTACATTGGTACCGGTAGTTGCATAAAAAACGATACAAGCTAATACTTCAGCAAGGGCATGGACAAGCGCTAACACAAAGTTGAAAATCCAGGAAGCTTTTGGTTTATCTAGGGTATCGGGGAATTTTTGTAGGTAAAGAGCCCCCAAAGTCCCAAAAAAGATATGGGAAAAAGCTCGAAAAACGATAACCATGGGATAGCCAGCCATCAAAAATCCAAAACTAGAGGCTAGGATGACAAAAACAGCCATCAAGGGCGATAAGAACATGGCAATAAAAATAGCGATGTGGCTTCCTAAAGTATAGGAAGCAGGTGGAATGACAATTTTGAAAGGCATAACAATTGGAATCAAAATCGCAATAGCCGTTAAGAGGGCAGTCATTGTCATAAATTGTGTCTTTTTTCGCGTATTCATAAGAATCTCCTTTTTGTCTGTATATACACTAGTATAGTATAATAAACAAGACAATAAAGCAAGGATTTACTTAGGTTTATAGGTCGTTTTTAAGTTAATACTTTTATAAAATCTCTTCATACCACGTCAGCTTCAATCCACAACCTCAAAACCGTGTTTTGAGCAACCTGCAGCTTGCCTCCTAGTTTGCAAGTATAAATATTGGCAAAGATTTCACTAAAAAGAAACTACCTCAAACAAAATCTCCACCTTCAAGCATGAAAGCGGAGATTGTTTTATTTCTTCAAAGTTTGTAGTCTTGGAACAATAGCAAGGGTCAGAACTGCGGAAATGACTAATTCAGCAATGGAATTAGTTGAGATAACAGTTGCTAGGAGTTTTTGGATATTACCATCAAAGACATTTCCAAAAAGGTAGAAAATTCCACCAAGTACAAAGACTGTATTGGTAAGTGAACCAAGGGCACCAGCTAAAATAAGACCAGTTTTATTTTTCATCAGTTTATAGACTAGATACGGAGTTAAACCAATCAAAATACGTGGGACGATGGCAATGATAGCTGAGTAGATGTTCCCATTTGGTACGAAAGGAGAGAAGAGGTAACTTGTTGGTAGAATCGTAATTGTATTAACTGTCAAGCTAAGTAGCCCCATCAAAAATCCAAGTGTAACCCCAACTCGTGGACCGTAAATAATGCTGGCAATAATGACAGGAATATGAACGATGGTCGGTTTGATTGGAAATGGAAAAAGGTTAAAGATAAGTGAGCTCAGAAAGTGAATCACGAGCATGGTTGCAAAAAAGATAGCAATAGGTGCAATATTAGAGCGTTTCTTCATCGAGAGTTTCCTTTATTCTTTCTAAAATAATTGTGAGGTCAGCTAGGGCTCCTCGTCCGTGGTCTCCACAAGCTAGTAGGGATTCTTTTGGAGCAATCAGCTGATAGCCGTAGGTTTCTAATGTTTTCAGATTAGCCTGAGTTGCTGGATGGTCATACATTTTTGTATTCATAGCAGGAGCTATTAGTTTGGGAATATGACTGGGCAATGCCAGAGCCGTACTGGTCACCATGTTATCCGCGAAGCCGTGGGCTAGTTTTGCAATAGTGTTAGTAGTTGCCGGGGCTACGATAAATAAATCTGCTTTTTTTCCAAGTTCAATATGATTAACCTGATCAGGATAAGGTTCTTTCATGACATCCAAGTGGACAGGATTTTGTGATAAGATCTGTAGTGTCAAGGGTTGGATAAACTCTGTAGCAGCCTGAGTCATTAAGACAGTGACATCATGGCCTTGTTTTTTTAGAGAACTGACTAAATCTGCCGACTTGTAAGAGGCGATTGAGCCTGTCACAGCCAAGAGAATGTGTGCCATAGCTTTCCTTTCTAAGAATGATAGGCTTGAATTTTTTCAAGGAGGAGTTTTGCAATTTCTTCTTTAGTCTGGACTGTTTGAAGCTGATCTTTTTCAACAAAGATTGCTCGATGCTGGTTTGTTGAGATTTGAGTCAGATCATTTGCAATGATTAAGTCTGCTTGGTTCTTGATAAGACTTTTTCGGGCAATCTCGACGAGATAATCTTCAGAGACATCAACCAGTAGTTTGAAACCAATCAGATGAATAGCAGGATTCCATTCCTTGACTAGAGAGATGATTTTGGGTGTCTTTTTTAGGAACAAAACTTGAATATCATCAGTTGAAGAAATCTTAGCTTGATGATTCTGCTTGCTTAAAAACTCTTCTAGATTGGAGCTAGCCTGAACCTCCTCAAGCCCCGTCATATAAACAGGAGTATAGTCGGATACCGCCATTGAGTGAATCAAGACTTGATAATCCTGAACACGTTCTTGCATTTCTAGTAGAAGGTCGTTTGTATTGTTAATTTCTAGAATGCTTAGGTTGGGATGAGCTTCTGGCTTCAGAGCCCGTTTTGTCGTCATTAAACAAACTTCATGCCCTGCAGCCAGCAAGGTTTCTGTGATGATTTTCCCCAAGCGACCTGTAGAATGGTTAGTGATAGAGCGGACGCTATCTATAGATTCACTGGTACCGCCCGATGTAACTAAAATTTTCATAGCACTATTGTACACAAAAATAAACGGTAAGTAAAATGAAAGCGATAAAAATTGAGTAAATTAATATATGGTCGATTTTGACAATCTCTCCTGTTTATAGGATAATAGAAATATATGCAATAAGGAGAATGCTGAATGAATTTTTTTAAATTTGCTGACAATTTTACAAAAGAAGCTAGTAAGGTATTGAATGATGCTGGATCCGCTACCAGTAAAGTATTAAATGAAGCAGGTAAATTTACTGGAGAAGCTATTACAGAGTCTGTAAAAGTTATAGAAGATGTTTCAAGTCAGGTTGGCGATGTTATCACAGATGTTTCTGAAAAAGCTATTGGGGTAGCTAGTGATGTGGTAGAACATGTAACCAAAGCTTCATCGGAAACTTTTAATGAAGCAGGTAAAATAGCGAATAATACGAAAGAACAAATTGATGCTGTTGACCTCTTTAATTCTAAACTTAGACAAGAAGCTGTCGAGGGATATAAAGAATCTATAAGATTGTATAACGATGAAGCTTATAATTTAGCTAATAAATCAACAGAACTCTATCAGGTTAGGGAAAAAGCAGTCAAAGTTGTAAAAATTATTGAAGAAAGAATTAGTAAGCTAGCAAATAAGCCAAAAGAGTTTGAAACAAAATTAGAAGAAATTGATGTTGAAATTCAGAATTTTGAAGATAAGCAAATTGCTATTTCACAGTCAATTAAGGAAGCTGAATTAGCAAGTGGTAGCACAGCGGCTACGGCTTCTCTTAGCGCATTAGGAGTAACAGTTGCAACTTTAGGGCCTACTGCCGCTATGGGTGTTGCAACTACATTTGGTGTTGCATCAACAGGTACTGCGATATCAAGTTTGACAGGTGCTGCAGCAAATAGCGCCGCTCTGGCTTGGTTAGGTGGTGGAAGTGTAGCAGCTGGTGGCGGTGGAGTGGCAGCAGGTAACGCATTTTTAGCTTTGGCTGGTCCTGTCGGTTGGGGAATTGCAGGCGTTATGTTGACCGCTTCTGTAGGCGCTGGTGTAGTAGCTAATAGGAAAAATGAAGAAGTTGCAAAAGAGGCTATAGAGGAACAGAAAAAGGTAGAATTGTTGGCTAGACAACTTAAAGAAAAAGTAATAGAAGTTACGGAATTAATAGAACTAACTGGAAAACAAACAGAAGGAATTTATTTAGCCAATTTATCTTTAACTGGAATGGACTATAGCTTATTTACTGAAGATGAAAAATATAAAGCAGGTAATTTAGTGAATTCAACACTATCACTGACAGCTATGATAAATAAGGAAATTAAAATAAATGGTTAATCAAATTTTTAATCAAGCATTTAACCAAGGTATTGGAGCATATGTCAATTGCTTAAATAATTTAAGAATTCAAGACTTACAAATTGCTATGAAAATAATAGAAGATGAAGCTCGCAATGTCATCTTAAACAAGGATAATGCCTCTAAAATTTTAGATTATGCTAAAGATAATATAGAAGATGTTATTGTTAAAAATCGTGGCGGTGATCGTGGAGTACATGGTTTTATAGCAGAGTTTGCAGAAGCAGGAATTGTAAATGCAAGGAGAGCAATTGAGGGATTAAATCCAATTGTTAAAGTTTTGAATGACAATGGACCAGCCGATTTATTAATTGGTAGAAATACCATTCAAATGAAGTTTTATAATAATTTACGTGATGAATTAGAACAATCATTTTTTTACAATACAAAAATGAAAATGATGTTTCCAAAAGATCACGTTCAAGTATTTGAAAAAATAATGGCTGGAGCAAAAGAAGTTGAACTTAATGGTAAGAGATTGTCCAGTAAACAAATTACGGATATACGCCAAATAATTAATGATATCACTGAAAGCAAGGGACTTACTTCATACAAATCTTGGATGAAATCCTCTGCTCTAGATTATAAAGACGCTCAAAAGAATTCAATTAACTCTCTATTGGATTCTGAACAGAAAAATATTTATAAAACAGTCAAACTGAAACAACAAGAATTAAATAAAAAAAGATTAGTAGCCCAAAAACATGCATTGCCAAATTTAAAAGAAGCTAACAAGGTTGCAAGGAACACCGCTTTTTTACAGGGGGGATTAGCTTTGATGTCGAGTGTGTATGGAAAGTATAAAGAAGGAAAAAGTATTTTCGAATTCGAACAATCAGATTGGTTAGATTGTGGATTGAATACAGCTGAAGGAGTTGTAAAGGGTGCAATATCTGGGTATTCCATTTACGGATTAACAAATGTCTTGGGGATTAGTGCTCCAAATGCTAGTGCTTTAGTTACGGCAACTTATGGAATGATAGACATTGTTCTAAAGTATAGATCTACAGAAATAACCCAAGATGAATTTATGAATCTCTTGACATTAAATGTAATGGATGCTTCCTTTGCAACAATTGGTGCTTGTATTGGTCAAGCAATGATTCCTATACCAGTTCTAGGTTCTGTAGTAGGTTCAATAGCCAGCTCAATCATTTGGGAAATAGGGAAGGGAATATTAAATGATAGCGAACAAAAAATCATTCAAGACTACCAGGAAAATCTGAATAATTATATAAAAATATTAGATAAGCATTATCTTGCTATTTATAATGAAATCATAGAAAAATATAAAAAACTGGGTGAATTACAAGATTACTCGTTTGATTTATCGTTAAACACTAAACTTAGTTTTGAATATTCTATTGAGTTGGCAGAAAAATTAGAAATTGAAAACACAAGAATTTTACATAATTTATCTGAAATTGACAGCTATTTTCTTGACTAAATTATTTTTCATTATTCTATAGTTTCAAACTATAAAGCCATATAAAATTTAAGAAAGGACTCTAAAAAGCTTAAAAATAGGGATATTTACGAACGTTTAGAGAGTTTTAGGATGTTAAAAATCTTGTTTTGTGTTATAATGAGTTATCATATAAGAGGTTAGAGGAGTTTTGAATGAAAACAGATATTGAAATCGCACAGAGTATTGAGCTAAAGCCAATTGTTGATGTTGTAGAGAAACTTGGTATTTCTTACGACGATTTGGAGTTGTACGGAAAGTACAAGGCTAAGCTCAGCTTTGATAAAATTCGTGCAGTTGAGAGCAATCCAGTTGGAAAATTGATTCTGGTTACTGCCATCAATCCAACACCTGCAGGTGAAGGAAAATCAACTATTACCATTGGTCTTGCGGATGCCTTGAACAAGATTGGCAAGAAAACAATGATTGCTATTCGCGAACCATCTCTTGGTCCAGTAATGGGTATCAAGGGTGGTGCCGCTGGTGGTGGTTACGCTCAAGTTCTGCCAATGGAAGACATCAACCTTCACTTCACTGGAGACATGCATGCCATTACGACTGCCAACAATGCGCTTTCTGCCTTGATTGACAACCACTTGCACCAAGGGAATGAGTTGGGAATTGACCAACGTCGTATCCTTTGGAAACGTGTTGTGGACTTGAACGACCGTGCTCTTCGCCATGTAACAGTTGGGCTTGGTGGCCCTCTAAATGGTATTCCACGTGAGGATGGCTTTGACATTACAGTTGCTTCAGAGATCATGGCAATTCTTTGCTTGGCAACAGACATCGAGGACTTGAAACGCCGTTTGGCGAATATCGTTATTGGTTATCGCTATGATCGTACACCTGTTTCTGTAGGTGATTTGCAGATTGAAGGTGCTTTAGCTTTGATCTTGAAGGATGCGATTAAGCCGAACCTGGTTCAGACAATTTACGGTACACCTGCCTTTGTACACGGTGGTCCATTTGCCAATATTGCTCATGGATGTAATTCAGTCTTGGCAACTACAACAGCTCTTCACTTGGCTGATTATACAGTTACTGAAGCTGGTTTTGGTGCAGACCTTGGTGCTGAGAAATTCCTTGATATTAAGACACCAAACTTGCCAACATCTCCAGATGCAGTAGTTATTGTTGCAACCCTTCGTGCCCTTAAGATGAATGGTGGCGTGGCTAAAGACGCTTTGACAGAAGAAAACGTAGAAGCTGTTCGTGCCGGTTTTGCTAACTTGAAACGCCACGTTGAAAATATCCGTAAATTTGGAGTACCTGCAGTAGTAGCTATTAATGAATTTGTCTCTGATACAGAAGCTGAAATTGCAGCCTTGAAAGAACTCTGTGCTTCTATTGATGTGCCAGTTGAACTAGCAAGTGTCTGGGCTGATGGTGCAGAAGGTGGAGTAGCACTTGCCGAAACAGTTGTTAAGACTATTGCTGAAACTCCAGCTAACTATAAACGTTTGTATGACAATGACCTTTCTGTTCAAGAAAAGATTGAAAAGATTGTCACTGAAATCTATCGTGGTAGTAAAGTGAACTTTGAGAAGAAAGCTCAAACACAAATCGCTCAAATCGTTCAAAATGGTTGGGACAAATTGCCAATCTGTATGGCTAAAACTCAATATAGTTTTTCAGATAATCCGAATGCACTTGGAGCACCTGAAAACTTTGAAATTACCATTCGTGAATTGGTACCAAAATTAGGTGCAGGCTTCATCGTTGCCTTAACAGGTGATGTCATGACCATGCCAGGACTTCCAAAACGACCAGCTGCTCTCAACATGGATGTTGAAAGCAATGGAACAGTATTAGGTTTGTTCTAGTATATTGTAATTGACTTTATACTCTTCGAAAATCAAATTCAAACCACGTCAGCTTTACCTTGCCGTACTCAAGTACAGCCTGCGGCTAGCTTCCTAGTTTGTACTTCGATTTTCATTGAGTAAAAAATGAGTTTGGAAATACTATCCAAGCTCATTTTTATCTAGATATAAGAAGTTGCCTTCTACACGTAACCAGTCTAGGTAAAGATATTTTGCCTGATTTCTGATATAATAGAAATATTGACTTCAAGAGTAAGGAAGAGAAGATGAACGCATTATTGAATGGAATGAATGACCGTCAGGCTGAGGCGGTGCAAACGACAGAAGGTCCCTTGTTAATCATGGCGGGGGCTGGTTCTGGAAAGACCCGTGTTTTGACCCACCGTATCGCTTATTTGATTGATGAAAAGCTGGTCAATCCTTGGAATATCTTGGCCATTACCTTTACTAATAAGGCTGCGCGTGAGATGAAAGAGCGTGCTTATAGCCTCAATCCAGCCACTCAGGACTGTCTGATTGCGACCTTCCACTCCATGTGTGTGCGTATTTTGCGTCGCGATGCGGACCATATTGGCTACAATCGTAATTTTACAATTGTCGATCCTGGTGAACAGCGAACGCTCATGAAACGCATTCTCAAACAGTTGAACTTGGATCCTAAAAAATGGAATGAACGAACTATTTTGGGGACCATTTCCAATGCTAAGAATGATTTGATTGATGATGTGGCTTATGCTGCCCAAGCTGGAGATATGTACACGCAAATCGTGGCCCAGTGTTACACTGCTTACCAAAAAGAATTGCGTCAGTCGGAGTCGGTTGACTTTGATGATTTGATTATGCTGACCCTGCGTCTCTTTGATCAAAATCCTGATGTTTTGACTTACTATCAGCAGAAGTTCCAATACATCCATGTTGATGAGTACCAAGATACCAATCATGCCCAGTACCAATTGGTCAAACTCTTGGCATCGCGCTTTCAAAACATCTGTGTGGTTGGGGATGCGGACCAGTCTATTTACGGTTGGCGTGGTGCTGATATGCAGAATATCTTGGACTTTGAAAAGGATTATCCCCAAGCCAAGGTTGTTTTGTTGGAGGAGAATTACCGTTCAACTAAAACCATTCTGCAAGCGGCTAACGAGGTCATTAAAAATAATAAAAACCGCCGTCCTAAGAATCTCTGGACTCAAAACGCTGATGGGGAACAAATCGTTTACTATCGTGCTAATGATGAGCTAGATGAGGCTGTATTTGTAGCCAAAACTATCGATGAACTTGGTCGGAGTCAAAACTTCCTTTACAAGGATTTTGCAGTTCTCTATCGTACAAACGCCCAGTCCCGTACTATTGAGGAAGCCTTGCTCAAGTCAAATATCCCTTATACCATGGTTGGCGGAACCAAGTTCTACAGCCGTAAGGAAATCCGCGATATTATCGCTTACCTCAACCTCATTGCCAACCTGAGTGACAATATTAGTTTTGAGCGTATTATCAACGAACCAAAACGTGGAATTGGCCCAGGTACCGTCGAGAAAATCCGTGATTTTGCGAATATGCAAAATATGTCTATGCTAGATGCTTCTGCTAATATCATGTTATCTGGTATCAAAGGAAAAGCAGCCCAATCTATCTGGGATTTTGCCAATATGATTCTAGATTTACGAGAGCAGCTAGATCAATTAAATATTACAGAGTTGGTTGAGGCCGTCCTAGAAAAAACAGGTTACGTCGATATTCTAAATGCTCAAGCGACTTTAGAAAGCAAGGCTAGGGTTGAAAATATTGAAGAGTTCCTTTCTGTGACGAAAAACTTTGATGACACATCTGATGGGCCAGAAGAAGAAACTGGTCTGGACAAACTGAGTCGCTTCTTAAATGATTTAGCCTTGATTGCGGACACAGATTCAGGTAGTCAGGAGACATCAGAAGTTACCCTAATGACTCTGCATGCTGCCAAAGGTCTCGAGTTTCCAGTTGTCTTTTTGATTGGGATGGAAGAGAATGTCTTTCCGCTTAGCCGTGCGGCTGAAGACCCAGATGAATTAGAAGAAGAGCGCCGTCTAGCCTATGTAGGTATCACGCGTGCAGAGAAAATTCTCTATCTGACCAATGCCAACTCACGCCTGCTTTTTGGTCGTACCAACTACAACCGTCCAACTCGTTTTATTAACGAAATCAGTTCAGACTTACTTGAGTATCAAGGATTGGCTCGTCCAGCCAATACAAGCTTTAAGGCATCTTATAGCAGTGGTGGGATTGCCTTCGGTCAAGGTATGAGTTTGGCCCAGGCTCTTCAAGACCGTAAACGCAGTGCGGCCCCAAAAACTATCCAGTCAAGCGGTCTCCCATTTGGTCAATTTACAGCTGGTGCAAAATCAGCGTCTAGCGAAACAAATTGGTCCATTGGTGACATTGCCCTCCACAAGAAATGGGGAGAGGGAACTGTTCTGGAAGTTTCAGGTAGCGGTGCTACGCAGGAATTAAAAATCAATTTCCCAGAAGTTGGTTTGAAAAAACTTTTGGCCAGTGTGGCCCCAATTGAGAAAAAAATCTAATTTTTCATCCTTCTCACGAATAATAAAGTGAGGAGGATTTTTATGTACAGTATTTCATTCCAAGAAGATTCACTATTGCCAAGAGAAAGACTTGCCCAAGAAGGAGTGGAAGCGCTCAGTAACCAAGAGTTGCTAGCTATTTTACTCAGAACAGGAACACGTCAGGCCAGTGTTTTTGAAATTGCCCAGAAAGTCTTGAATAATCTTTCAAGCCTAACAGATTTGAAAAAAATGACACTGCAGGAATTGCAGAGTCTATCTGGTATCGGACGAGTTAAGGCAATAGAGTTACAAGCCATGATTGAACTGGGCCATCGTATTCATAAACACGAAACCCTTGAGATGGAAAGTATTCTCAGCAGTCAAAAGTTGGCCAAGAAGATGCAACAGGAATTGGGGGATAAAAAACAAGAGCACCTGGTGGCGCTCTATCTCAATACTCAAAATCAAATCATCCATCAACAGACCATTTTTATCGGTTCTGCCACTCGTAGTATTGCTGAACCGCGAGAGATTCTTCACTATGCTATCAAGCATATGGCGACTTCTCTCATCTTGGTTCATAATCATCCTTCAGGAGCGGTGGCCCCTAGCCGAAATGATGATCATGTCACTAAACTTGTCAAAGAAGCCTGCGATCTGATGGGAATTGTCCTCTTGGACCATTTGATTGTCTCTCACTCCAGTTACTTTAGTTATCGAGAAAAGACAGATTTAATCTAAAGTTCATTAACGATATAGTCAAAGAGGTTTTTATCTTTGGGACGATTTTCAAAAAGAAATTCTGGATGCCATTGGACACCGAGGAAGGCAACATCATCCGTACTCATGACAGCTTCAATGATACCATCCTTAGGATCATGAGCTGCAATCTTTAAGTTGGGAGCTAAATCCTTGATGCTCTGATGGTGGAAGGAGTTGATATGGGAAATTTCTCCATAGATTTCTCGAAGAACAGTATCAGGTTCTGTTACCAAGCGTTGAGTTGTGTACTCAGCAGAACAATCCTGCCAATGGTCTTCGATATCTTGGTACAAAGTTCCACCCATGGCAACGTTAAAGAGTTGAGTTCCACGGCAGACAGAAAAAATTGGCTTTTTCTGTTTAATAGCCTCCTTGATGAGGGCCAGTTCAAAGATATCCCTTTGAAGGTGGTAGTCATCGCTATCGATGGTTTTTGGTTCACCATAGAATTTTGGATCAACATTTTGCCCACCTGTCAAGATGAGCTTGTCAATCATACTGATATAGTGGCAGGCCATTTCTTGATCACCAATCGGTAGGATGATGGGAATTCCTCCAGCTTCTTTAACGCCTTCAACAAAGCCTTTTGCTACGTAGCTCATCATGATGTCATCATCTGGATGAGTTTTTTCGTTTCCTGTAATCCCAATAACTGGTTTTTTCATAAAATGATTTTCGCTTTCTAATCCTCTTTTCGCATGAAGTAGAGGAGGGTTTGGAGTTCACTTGTCAAATCGACATACTGAACGACCACGTCTTTTGGTAAATGGAGATGGACTGGTGAAAAACTGAGAATTCCTTTCACGCCAGCATCCACCAAGAGATTAGCAACCTCTTGTGACTTGACGCTGGGAACTGTCAGGATAGCAGTCTTCACATCAGCATCCTTGATTTTATCCTTGATTTGAGAAATCCCGTAAATGGGAATCCCGTCAGGAGTTTGGGTACCGACTTCAGGATGGTCATCTAGGTCAAAGGCCATGATAATCTTCATCTTGTTACGCTCGTGGAAGCGGTAGTGGAGAAGGGCATGACCCATATTTCCAATACCAACCAGCATGACATTGGTAATGGAGTTATCATTGAGTAAATCGGCAAAAAATGTCATCAGTTTTTTGACATCATAGCCAAAACCACGGCGACCTAGTTCACCAAAGTAGGAAAAATCACGACGTACGGTCGCGGAATCAATACCGATAGCCTCTGCAATTTGCTTAGAGTTGGCACGTTCAATCTTTTCTGCATGAAATCGCTTAAAAATTCGATAGTAGAGAGAGAGTCTTTTCGCTGTTGCTTTTGGAATAGCAGACTGTTTATCTTTCACAAAATCACAACCTTTCTATTCTTCTATTTTATAGAAACATTGTGAAAAAATCAACAAAAATAAGAAAAAACTAAGAAAAATCTTAGTTTTGATGTAAAAAATCTGCATGTGATAGAAATCGGTAGAGGTCTCCGACCAGACCCTGATAAACTTTCTGGCCCTTAAAAGTCAGAGAAGTCACATAAAGTGTATCTGGTAGGGTCACACATCCTGACAGAGCCAGCATGAGAGCTTCATAATCCTCATACTTGAGTGTACGCTCTACATGATAGTTGTCCTTATAGGTCAGTTCAAACATATGGGACCTATCTTTCCGATTTTGTAAAGACACCACGTTCTACCAAGCTATCCATGAGGAAGTAGAATTTTTCCTGATGAATGTGGTGGTCTTCTGATTTGAAAATATCAACTAGACGTAGCCCAAACTTGTCAGTGATATTGATTTTAGCACCTGTTAGCTCTTTATTGATAATGATTTTGAGTTGGAAGCCTTCACCGCTGTTTGGAACCTTTTCAAGTAGGCGAGTCAGTTCATAGTTCCCAACCTTAGTCTCAAAAAAGGTGTTGTCCTTGAGGGTGAATTTCTTAACAGAAGGGCTAAGAGTGTAGTCGTAACGACAATTTTTTAACTGAATGGTTTTTTCAAATGCCATATGGCTAACCTCCGATAATTTCTTTTAAGGTTTTTGCGAGGGTTTGTAGGTCTTCAACGGTATTTTGTGGCGACAAACTGATGCGAACGGATTCCTTCAGACGTTCTGAATTTGCTCCGTACATAGCTTCAAGAACATGGCTAGATTGTACAATGCCCGCAGTGCAGGCTGAGCCAGTAGAGATTGAAATTCCAGCCAAATCCAGACGAAGGAGTAAGAGATCATTTTTCTGGCAAGGAAATCCAATATTGAGAACATAAGGGAGATGGTGTTCGCCTCTATTCAGGTAATACTGAACTCCCTCAAGCTCCGTAAGAAAGGCATTTTCTAAATTTTGTACATGTTGAAAATGTTCTTCTTGTTTTTCTAGGTCTTCTTTTAGGGCTGCAACCATGCCTACGATGGCAGGCAGATTTTCAGTTCCTGCACGTTTTTTCTGTTCTTGGTCTCCGCCATGGAGATAGGAATCAAAGTCCATGCTAGAAGCGTAGAGAAAACCGATTCCCTTAGGACCATGGAACTTGTGGGCAGAAGCAGTGAGAAAATCAATGCCCAATTCTTCTGGGTGTATAGGGATTTTACCAATAGCCTGAACTGCATCGACATGATAGGCGGCTGGGTGTTGCTTGAGTATTTGGCCAATTTCAGCAATGGGCAGTAGGTTTCCTGTCTCGTTATTGGCAAACATGGTAGAAACCAAAATCGTATCGTCACGTAAAGCCCTTTGAATTTGTTGGGCGGTGATTTCTTGATTTTCTGGCTGGATAATGGTTGCTTCAAACCCAAAGTGTTGAACCAAGTAATCAATAGTTTCAAGGACGGCATGGTGCTCAATGGCAGTTGTGATGATATGTTTTCCTTGTTCTTGATGACGAAGGCAGTAACCAATGATAGCAGTATTGTTACCTTCAGTCCCACCAGAAGTGAAAAAAATATGTTGAGGTTTTGTCCCCAGTAACTGGGCTAGTTCCTGACGGGCTTCTCGCAAGAGTTTACCAGCTTGACGACCATGACCATGAATACTAGATGGATTGCCATGAGTTTCTTGCATAACCTTGGTCATAGCTGAGATAGCAACTGCTGACATGGGAGTCGTTGCAGCATTGTCCAAATAAATCAAAGAATCACCTTATTTCTTTTTATTGTAGGCAAAGAGTGGGCTGACTGGTTTTCTTTCGTGGATACGGACGATAGCATCACCAATTAACTCACTAGCAGTGATGTAGCATACGTTTTTAGGAGTTTTTTCTTTTGTTGCTACTGAATCAGTCACAAGAATTTCTTTAATATTAGTATTATCAAGAAGTTCAGCAGCACCTTCGACGAAGAGACCGTGGCTAGAAACAGCATAAATTTCTGTAGCCCCTTCACGTTCAACGATTTTAGCAGCTTCAGAGAAGGTACGTCCTGTATTCAGAATATCGTCAATTAAGATAGCTTTCTTACCTTCAACATCACCGATGATATAGCCTTCGTTGCGAGTTGCATCGTCTTGTGGGTAGTCGATAATGGCGATAGGAGCATCAAGATATTCAGCCAAGCTACGAGCACGTTTTACCCCTGAATTCTTAGGGCTAACAACAACAACATCTGAGCCAAGTAAGCCCTTATCGCAATAATGTTTTGCAAATAGGGGAACTGTGAAAAGGTTATCGACAGGAATATCAAAGAATCCTTGAACCTGAACGGCATGTAAATCAAGTGTAAGGATACGATCAACACCAGCTTTAACCAGCATATTGGCAACTAGTTTAGCTGTAAGTGGCTCACGTGGTGAAGCGATGCGGTCTTGACGTGCATAGCCAAAATATGGAAGAACAACGTTGATACTGTGGGCACTTGCGCGAACACAAGCATCAACCATGATTAACAATTCCATTAGGTGGTTGTTAACAGGGAAACTTGTTGATTGGATGATGTACACATCATAACCACGGACACTTTCTTCAATATTCACTTGGATTTCTCCGTCTGAAAATTGACGTGATGATAGTTTTCCAAGCGGTACACCAACAGCTTGAGCAATTTTCTGTGCAATTTCTTGGTTAGAGTTGAGTGCGAAAAGTTTCATGTTTTTTCTATCTGACATTATAGACCGTCCTCTGTAAACTTTTTAAATCCTAGTTATATATGCCTAGCCTATATGAACTGGGATTTTTGTATTTTATCTTTTCTATTTTACCAAAAAATAGAGATTATTTCAGCTATTTTTCATGCTTTTGACAAATCGAACCAATTTTGAGGGAGCTTTTTGATAAGCAATCTGATTTTCCTCTAAAAATTGCTGGAAATCTTGTTTCCCTTGCTCGTGATTTTCCACTTCAAGCTCTAATTCGTAATCTGTAATATCAAAGTACTGACTTTCATCTAGTGCCATGAGGCCAATTGGTGTTTGCATTTCATAGCGAAGCGTTGTTAGACAACCAAGGACCTGCCATTTTTTACTTTGGATACCATGTTTTGCTAATTCATCAAGCACAAGCCCTTGAGGAAGTTCTTCCTTGTTCAGATAGTTTTCAGCATCTTTTAGTCGCAATTTTTGGTTGTACTCCATATTTCCAACACTTTGCGGGACTTTGAGTGTCAATTCTGCCCAGTCTTCAAAGGTTCGAATGCGCATAGCAACTTTCTTTTCTCTCAGTTCAAAATCAGGCGTGTCTATGTAGTAATTTTTTTGAAGAACAGGAGTGACGTCTGTGAACTGGTCCTTTAGACGATTGTATTCATCTTTTTTCAAGAGTGTTTTCAATTCAATTTCTAAATGTTTCATTTTTCTTACCTTTTCTTTATCGTTGAAAGCGGATTTATGGTATAATAAGCATTGTATTTATTGTATATGAATCTGGAGAAAAAATCAAAGATATTTTTGAAGGATAATATGAGAACAAGGGAGAATATATGACCTTAGAATGGGAAGAATTTCTAGATCCTTACATTCAAGCTGTTGGTGAGTTAAAGATTAAACTTCGTGGTATTCGTAAGCAATATCGCAAGCAAAATAAGCATTCTCCGATTGAGTTTGTGACTGGTCGAGTCAAGCCAATTGAAAGTATCAAGGAAAAAATGGCTCGGCGTGGCATTACTTATGCGACCTTAGAGCACGATTTGCAAGATATTGCCGGTTTACGTGTGATGGTTCAGTTTGTAGATGACGTCAAAGAAGTAGTGGAAATTTTGCGCAAACGTCAGGACATGCGCATCATACAGGAGCGAGATTACATTACTCATCGAAAAGCATCAGGCTATCGTTCCTATCATGTGGTAGTAGAATATACGGTTGATACCATCAATGGAGCCAAGACAATTTTGGCGGAAATTCAGATTCGTACCTTGGCCATGAATTTCTGGGCAACGATAGAACATTCTCTCAACTACAAGTACCAAGGGGATTTCCCAGAGGAAATTAAAAAGAGACTGGAAATTACTGCCAAAATTGCCCATCAGTTGGATGAAGAAATGGGTAAAATTCGAGATGATATCCAGGAAGCCCAGGCTCTTTTTGATCCTTTGAGTAGAAAATTAAATGACGGTGTAGGAAACAGTGACGATACAGATGAAGAATACAGGTAAACGAATTGACCTGATAGCTAATAGAAAACCGCAGAGTCAAAGGGTTTTGTATGAATTGCGAGATCGTTTGAAGAGAAATCAGTTTATACTCAATGATACCAATCCGGACATTGTCATTTCCATTGGTGGGGATGGCATGCTCTTGTCGGCCTTTCATAAGTACGAAGACCAGCTTGACAAGGTACGCTTTATCGGTGTTCATACGGGACATTTGGGCTTCTATACGGACTACCGTGATTTTGAGTTAGACAAACTAGTGACTAATTTGCAGCTAGATACGGGAGCAAGAGTTTCTTACCCTGTTCTAAATGTGAAGGTCTTTCTTGAGAATGGTGAAGTTAAGATTTTCAGAGCACTAAACGAAGCTAGCATCCGCAGGTCCGATCGAACTATGGTGGCGGATGTTGTGATTAACGGTGTTCCCTTTGAACGTTTTCGCGGAGATGGGCTAACAGTTTCGACACCGACTGGTAGTACAGCCTATAACAAATCACTTGGCGGAGCTGTTTTACACCCTACCATTGAAGCTCTTCAGTTGACAGAAATTGCCAGCCTTAATAATCGTGTTTATCGAACGCTGGGCTCTTCCATTATTGTTCCTAAGAAGGATAAGATTGAACTCATTCCAACGAGAAACGATTACCATACCATTTCGGTTGACAATAGCGTTTATTCTTTCCGTAATATTGAGCGTATTGAGTATCAAATCGACCATCATAAGATTCACTTTGTTGCATCACCTAGCCACACCAGTTTCTGGAATCGTGTTAAGGATGCTTTTATCGGCGAGGTGGATGAATGAGGTTTGAATTTATCGCAGATGAGCACGTCAAGGTTAAGACCTTCTTAAAAAAGCACGAGGTTTCGAAGGGACTTCTGGCCAAGATTAAATTTCGAGGTGGAGCTATACTGGTCAATGACCAACCACAAAATGCGACGTATCTATTGGATATTGGAGACCGAGTTATCATCGATATTCCTGCTGAGGAAGGCTTTGAAACTCTAGAAGCTATCGAGCGCCCACTGGATATTCTCTATGAGGATGACCATTTTCTAGTCTTGAATAAACCCTATGGAGTGGCGTCTATTCCTAGTGTCAACCACTCCAATACTATTGCCAATTTTATCAAGGGTTACTACGTCAAGCAAAACTATGAAAATCAGCAGGTTCACATTGTAACTAGGCTTGATCGAGATACTTCTGGTTTGATGCTCTTTGCTAAGCACGGCTATGCCCATGCACGATTAGATAAGCAGTTGCAGAAGAAGTCTATTGAAAAGCGCTATTTTGCTTTGGTTAAAGGCGATGGACGCTTGGAGTCAGAGGGGGAAATTATTGCTCCGATTGCTCGTGATGAAGACTCCATTATTACCAGACGCGTAGCTAAAGGTGGAAAGTATGCCCATACTTCTTACAAGATTGTAGCTTCTTATGGGAATATTCACTTGGTAGACATTCGCCTGCACACTGGTCGAACCCACCAAATCCGAGTCCATTTTTCTCATATTGGTTTTCCTTTGTTGGGCGATGATTTGTATGGGGGTAGTCTGGACGACGGCATCCAACGTCAGGCCCTACATTGCCATTACCTATCCTTTTATCATCCATTTTTAGAGCAAGACTTGCAGTTAGAAAGTCCCGTGCCGGATGATTTTAGCAACCTTATTACCCAGTTATCAACTAATACTCTATAAAAAATGTTTCAGAGTATAATTATTATCTTAAAGGAGAAAACTCATGGAAGTTTTTGAAAGTCTCAAAGCCAACTTGGTTGGTAAAAATGCTCGTATCGTTCTCCCTGAAGGGGAAGAACCTCGTATTCTTCAAGCGACTAAACGCCTGGTAAAAGAAACAGAAGTGATTCCTGTTTTGCTTGGAAATCCTGAAAAAATTAAAATTTATCTTGAAATTGAAGGAATCATGGATGGTTATGAAGTCATTGACCCTCAACACTACGATAAATTTGAAGAAATGGTTGCTGCCTTGGTGGAGCGTCGCAAGGGTAAAATGTCTGAAGAAGATGCACGCAAGGTTTTGGTTGAAGATGTCAACTACTTTGGTGTTATGTTGGTATACTTAGGCTTGGTTGATGGAATGGTATCAGGTGCGATTCACTCAACAGCTTCAACAGTACGTCCAGCCCTTCAAATCATTAAAACTCGTCCAAATGTAACTCGTACTTCAGGTGCTTTTCTCATGGTTCGTGGTACGGAACGTTACCTATTTGGAGACTGTGCCATCAACATCAATCCAGACGCGGAAGCCTTGGCTGAAATTGCCATCAACTCAGCAATCACAGCTAAGATGTTTGGCATCGAGCCTAAAATTGCTATGCTAAGCTATTCTACTAAAGGTTCAGGATTTGGAGAAAGTGTTGATAAGGTTGTTGAAGCAACTAAAATTGCTCACGACTTGCGTCCTGACCTTGAAATCGATGGTGAGTTGCAATTTGATGCAGCCTTTGTTCCTGAAACTGCAGCTCTGAAAGCTCCTGGAAGTACGGTAGCTGGTCAAGCAAATGTCTTCATCTTCCCAGGTATCGAGGCAGGAAATATCGGCTACAAGATGGCAGAACGCCTTGGTGGTTTTGCGGCTGTTGGACCTGTTTTGCAAGGTTTGAACAAGCCAGTTAACGACCTTTCTCGTGGATGTAATGCTGATGATGTCTACAAGTTGACCCTTATCACAGCAGCTCAAGCGGTTCATCAATAATATTAAGTCCTCTTTCCTTTGGGAAGAGGCTTTTTAATACTCAATGAAAATCAAAGAGCAAACTAGGAAACTAGCCGCAGGCTGTACTTGAGTACGGCAAGGCGACGTTGACGTGGTTTGAATTTGATTTTCGAAGAGTATTAATACTAGGAAAAGGACAGTTAGAATCTTCTGTGTTATACTAGAGTTATGTTAGATTTGAAAGAATACGGAATTGTCATGTGGCCGGAGGAGAAAATCATTTCTTTTCGTGAGAAACTTCTCACTTGGTATGATGAAAACAAAAGAGATTTACCATGGCGTAGAAGTAAAAATCCTTATCATATCTGGGTGTCTGAAATTATGCTCCAGCAGACTAGGGTAGATACGGTTATTCCTTATTACGAACGATTCTTGGACTGGTTTCCAACAGTTGAAAGTTTGGCGAATGCGCCTGAAGAGCGTTTGTTGAAGGCTTGGGAAGGTTTGGGTTATTATTCTCGAGTTCGTAATTTACAGGCTGCAGCCCAGCAGATTATGACTGATTTTGGTGGTCAATTTCCAAACACCTATGAAGGAATTTCCAGCTTGAAAGGAATTGGACCTTACACTGCAGGAGCCATTTCCAGTATTGCTTTTAACTTGCCTGAGCCAGCTGTAGATGGTAATGTCATGCGTGTTTTGGCACGTCTATTTGAAGTTAATCACGATATTGGGATTCCAAGTAATCGTAAAATTTTTCAGGCAATGATGGAAATCTTGATTGACCCAGAAAGGCCTGGTGACTTTAATCAAGCTTTGATGGACTTAGGATCTGATATTGAGGCGCCTGTAAATCCCAGACCAGAAGAAAGCCCAGTTAAGGACTTTAGTGCGGCATATCAGAATGGCACAATGGACCGTTATCCAATTAAGGCTCCCAAGAAAAAGCCTGTTCCAATTTATCTTAAAGCCTTGGTGGTCAAAAATACTCAGGGACAATTTTTACTTGAAAAAAATGAAAGTGAAAAGCTATTGGCAGGTTTTTGGCATTTCCCCTTGATAGAAGTTGATAACTTTTCGCAAGGAGAGCAGTTTGACCTCTTTCATCAGGTTGCAGAAGAAAGCGTGAACTTTGGTCCCAGTCCAGAAGAGAGTTTCCAGCAGGACTATGACCTAGATGTTGATTGGCTTGATATTTATTTTGAGACTGTCAAGCATATCTTTAGTCATCGTAAGTGGCATGTTCAAATTGTAGCAGGTCAGGTGAGTGACTACAATGACTTTCCAGATAGGGAAGTTCGCTGGCTTTCACCAGAAGAGTTTAAGAATTACCCACTTGCCAAACCCCAACAAAAAATCTGGCAGGCTTATGCACAAGCCAACTTAGACAGTAGTAAAGACTAGCTATTGTGTCTTCTTTTTATTTTTTTGATATAATAGTAGAGAAAAAGGTGAACAAATGAAAAAAATATTAATTGTAGATGATGAAAAACCAATCTCGGATATTATCAAGTTTAATATGACCAAGGAAGGTTACGAGGTTGTAACTGCTTTTAATGGTCGTGAAGCGCTAGAGCAATATGAAGCAGAGCAACCAGATATTATTATTCTGGATTTGATGCTTCCAGAAATTGATGGTTTAGAAGTTGCTAAGACTATTCGCAAGACTAGTAGTGTACCTATTATCATGCTTTCAGCTAAAGACAGTGAATTTGATAAGGTTATCGGTTTAGAGCTTGGTGCAGATGACTATGTAACCAAACCCTTCTCAAATCGTGAGTTGCAGGCGCGTGTTAAAGCTCTCCTTCGTCGCACGGACTTGGCTTCTGTAGATAATCAAGAGTCAGATGAAAAGAAAACCCAACCCTTGCAAATTGGGGACTTGGAGATTGTGCCAGATGCTTATGTAGCTAAAAAATACGGTGAAGAACTAGACTTAACCCACCGTGAATTTGAGCTCTTGTACCACTTGGCTTCTCATATTGGTCAAGTGATTACCCGTGAACACTTGCTTGAAACGGTCTGGGGTTATGATTATTTTGGAGATGTTCGGACTGTTGACGTAACTATCAGACGTTTGCGTGAGAAGATTGAAGATACACCAAGTCGTCCAGAGTATATCCTAACACGTCGCGGTGTTGGTTATTATATGAGAAATAATGATTGAATTGATTAGAAAAAATATTCTTACTAGTGATTTTGTCTTCATTTTAATTTTATTGGGTTTTATCTTGATTGTTACCTTGCTTTTGCTAGAAAATCGGCGAGATAATATTCGGTTGAAGCAAATTAATCAAAAAGTTAAAGACTTGATTGCAGGAGATTATTCTCAGGTATTGGATATGCAGGGAAGCTCTGAAATCACTAATATTACCAATAATCTTAATGATTTATCAGAAGTAATCCGTTTGACCCAAGAAAATCTGGAACAAGAGAGTAAACGATTGAATAGTATCCTCTCATACATGACAGATGGTGTCCTCGCAACCAATCGTCGTGGCAAGATTACTATGATTAATGACATGGCTAAGAAACAGCTAGGCGTTCAGAAGGAAGATGTTCTAAACAAAAGTATCCTAGAATTGCTTAAGATTGAAGATGAGTATGAACTTCGTGATTTGATCACCCAAATTCCTGAACTCATGATTGATTCTCAGGATGCCAATGGTGAATATCTGAGCCTTCGTGTACGCTTCGCCTTGATTCGTCGAGAGTCTGGTTTTATCTCAGGTCTGGTTGCCGTTCTGCATGATACAACGGAGCAAGAGAAGGAAGAGCGTGAACGGAGACTCTTTGTTTCCAATGTTAGTCATGAGTTACGGACTCCACTGACTAGCGTAAAATCCTATCTTGAAGCCTTGGATGAGGGGGCCTTGTCAGAACCTGTCGCACCAGACTTTATCAAGGTATCTCTAGATGAAACTAACCGTATGATGCGAATGGTGACGGATCTCCTCCATCTTTCACGGATTGATAATGCGACCAGTCACCTAGATGTGGAACTGATTAACTTTACTGCCTTTATTACCTTTATCCTTAACCGCTTTGATAAGATGAGGGGATCAGACGAAGAAAAGAAATATGAATTGGTCAGAGATTATCCGATTACCTCTGTCTGGATTGAAATTGATACAGACAAGATGACACAGGTGATTGATAATATTCTCAACAATGCCATTAAATATTCTCCAGATGGTGGAAAAATCACAGTGACCATGAAGACAACTGATGATCAGATGATTTTATCCATCTCAGACCAAGGCTTGGGTATTCCTAAGCAGGATTTACCACGTATCTTTGACCGTTTCTACCGTGTGGATCGTGCTAGAAGCCGTGCTCAAGGTGGAACAGGGCTGGGACTGTCTATCGCTAAAGAAATTATCAAACAGCATAAGGGCTTTATTTGGTCCAAAAGTATATATGGTAAGGGATCAACCTTTACCATTGTGCTCCCTTATGATAAGGATGCAGTGAAAGAAGAAGTATGGGAGGACGAAATAGAAGACCAGAATGAGTGAAACAGGCTTTAAATACAGTATTTTAGCGTCGGGTTCCAGTGGAAATTCCTTTTATCTGGAAACCCCAAAAAAGAAACTATTAGTGGATGCAGGCTTATCTGGTAAGAAAATCACCAGCCTACTTGCTGAAATAAATCGCAAGCCAGAAGACTTGGATGCCATCTTGATTACGCATGAGCATTCTGACCATATCCATGGAGTAGGAGTTTTGGCTCGCAAGTATGGTATGGATCTTTATGCCAATGAAAAGACCTGGCAGGCTATGGAAAATAGCAAGTATCTTGGCAAGGTAGATTCTTCGCAAAAGCATATCTTTGAAATGGGCAAAACCAAAACCTTTGGAGATATTGACATAGAGAGTTTTGGTGTTAGCCATGATGCAGTCGCACCGCAGTTCTATCGCTTTATGAAGGATGACAAGAGTTTTGTCCTTTTGACAGATACAGGTTATGTTAGTGACCGTATGGCGGGAATTGTCGAAAATGCGGACGGCTATCTTATCGAGTCCAACCATGATGTAGAGATTCTGCGAGCAGGTTCTTATGCTTGGCGACTCAAACAACGAATCCTATCGGATCTCGGTCACCTTTCTAACGAGGATGGTGCCGAAGCTATGATTCGTACCTTAGGAAATCGCACTAAGAAAATCTACCTTGGTCACTTGTCCAAAGAGAACAATATCAAGGAGCTGGCTCATATGACCATGGTCAATCAGCTAGCACAAGCTGATCTGGGAGTCGGAGTAGACTTTAAGGTTTATGATACCTCACCAGATACAGCAACACCATTGACAGATATTTAGAAAGAACGCTAAGAAGGTGTTCTTTTTATATTGACTGAATACCTAAAAAGTAATACAATGGTGTTACTATTAAAAAAGGGAGCGCAAAAGATGACTACTATTACATTAAAAGTTTCTGAAGCTGACAAAACATTTATGAAAGCGATGGCTAAGTTTGAAGGAGTTTCCCTGTCGGAACTTATCCGCACCAAAACTCTTGAAGCTCTAGAAGACGAATACGATGCTCGTGTGGCAGATTTAGCCTATCAAGAGTATTTAGAAGACTTGGAAAAAGGAGTTGAACCCGTTACTTGGGAAGAAATGATGCATGATTTAGGCTTGGAGGATGAATAATTTGTATAAATTAGTTCCAACAAGACGTTTCATCAAGCAATTGAAAAAATTGGATCGTTATACGCAGAAGATAATTACAAACTATTTACAAACCAATGTTTTGGAAGACCCAAGACGACACGGAAAGGCTTTGGTTGGTAATCGCGTTGGTCAATGGCGCTATAGAATTGGTAATTATCGAGTTATCGTACAAATTGTAGATGATGAATTAGTCGTTGCTACTCTAGAAGTTGGTCATCGGAGAGATATTTATTGAATTAAAGTTGAGTATATTCTGGTATTACTTGGATTTGCTGAGATGATTGATTTAGACAGTCCTCCATACAGTATTATTGACTTGCTACTTTGGTTTGTGTTTGTGGTAGATTATGGTTGGCGGTTCTTTTCAAGTAAAGCAAAATGGAGGTTTATACTTGAAAATATCTTTGACTTGTTAGCTATCCTTCCTTTAAATGCTATTTTTACAGTATTGCGATTAGGGCGTATCTTCCGCTTAGCAAGGCTGACAAAATTACTGAAACTGACTCGTTTACTTAGAATAATTGGACTTACAGGTAAATTAGAAAGAAAAATTAGTAGATTCTTACGGACAAATGGCCTGATTTATATCTTGTATGTTAATATTTTTATTGTTCTAGTAGGAAGTTCAATTTTATCTGTAGTTGAAGAAAAATCTTTCTCAGATAGTCTTTGGTGGGCTCTTGTGACAGTAACCACTGTTGGTTATGGTGATATTGTTCCAGTTTCCCTTTTTGGGAAATGGCTAGCTTTTTTATTAATGTTGGTAGGGATTAGTACAATAGGAATGTTAACAAGTGCCTTGACGAACTTTTTTGTAAAAGATAATCCAGATGAACAGATAAAACTTGATAAACTCCAAGACGAATTATCGGGCCAAAGAATATTAATAGAGAAACAATCTGAGAAAATCGAAGAACTGCATCGGATGATACAAGATTTGCTTGAAAAAACGTAATTTTGACCATTTAAAAACCACTCGATGAGTGGCTTTTTTACAATCCAGCGAAATCTTTGATTTCTTGTGCTGACATTGAAGAGTCGCAACGGACATTGATTTGTCCATCCGCAATGTGAACAAATCCTGGTACAGTTGGGATTCCGTAGCGTGAGCGGAATGCTTGCAACTCATTGAGTTGGCTTGGTTCTTCACTGTTGATGAAGTAGATGTGAGCTTTAGTGTCAGCTACGACACCTGCCAAGGTACCAGCAAATTTACGGCAGTAAGGGCAAGTTTTGCGACCGATAAAGAAGGTTGCAGTTTCTTTTTTATCAAGAGCTTCTTCCGCACGCGCTACTGTAGTGACTTCAAGGTCTTTGATATTATCTAAAAATTGTTCCATGAGATTACCTCGCTTTCATTGATAAGTCTAGTATGCCATAAAGTTTCTAAAATTGCTTAGATTTGATACGAAAAAAAGATGAGATTGGTTGGTCTCATCTTTTATAGGGCTTTATTTTACAAAAGCATTGATTTCTGCTTCGATGTTAGCGATTTCAGCTTGTGATTCTTCGTTGGTTTCACCTACAACTGCAATGTAGAACTTGATTTTTGGTTCTGTACCTGAAGGGCGAACAGCAATCCATGAACCGTCAGCAAGTGTGTATTTCAAAACATCACTTGGAGGAGTTGTCAAATTTGTAACAGTACCGTCAGCAGCAGTGGCAGTTTGAGCCTTGAAGTCTTCTACTACAGTGATAGCTGTTGCATTCCATTCTTTTGGAGCGTTGTTACGGAATTTAGCCATAATCGCTTTGATTTGTTCAGCACCATCAACACCTGAAAGGGTAACAGAGATAGTTTTTTCTGCGTAGTAGCCGTATTCTTTGTAGATTTCTTCGATACCGTCAGCAAGTGTCAAACCACGAGAACGGTAGTAGGCAGCAAGTTCAGCAACGACAAGAACGGCTTGAATAGCGTCTTTGTCACGTACGAAAGGTTTAATCAAGTAACCGAAGCTTTCTTCAAATCCCATCATGTATGTGTGATTGTGTTTTTCTTCGAATTCTTGGATTTTTTCAGCGATAAATTTGAAACCTGTCAAAACGTTGAACATGGTTGCGCCGTAGCTTTCAGCAATCTTCGTTACCAAGTCAGTTGATACGATAGATTTGCAGAGGGCTGCGTTTTCTGGAAGAGTTCCAGCGTTTTTGTGGGCTTCCAAGATGTATTTAGCCATGATAGCACCGATTTGGTTACCTGAAAGGTTGAGGTAGCTACCATCTTTTTGAAGAACTTCAACACCAACACGGTCAGCGTCTGGGTCAGTTGCCACAAGAACATCTGCACCAACTTGACGACCAAGTTCTTCAGCAAGGGCAAAGGCTGCTTGGCTTTCTGGGTTTGGAGATTTTACAGTTGAGAAGTCAGGATCGGCAGTTGCTTGCGCTTCAACGACTTGAACAGAGTCAAATCCTGCTTGGGCAAGAGCGCGACGAGCCAACATTTCACCAGTACCATGAAGTGGTGTGTAGACAATTTTCATGTCTTTACCAAATTCTTCAATCAAGGCTGGGTTGATGTTTACGTCCTTAACTTCTTTGAGGTATTCAACATCGACAGCTTCGCCGATAACTTCAATCAAGCCAGAAGCTTTTTCAGCTTCCACATCAGCAACTTCTACAGCAAATGGATTTTCGATTGCACGGATATATGTAGTCAAAGCGTCTGCGTCGTGTGGAGGCATTTGTCCACCGTCTTCACCGTAAACCTTGTATCCGTTAAATGGTGCAGGGTTATGACTGGCTGTGACCATGATACCCGCAAAACAGTTGAGGTGACGAACTGCAAATGATAGTTCTGGAGTTGGACGAAGGCTTTCAAATACGTAAGATTTGATGCCGTGTTTAGCAAGAACTGCCGCAGATTCAAAGGCAAACTCAGGTGAGAAGTGACGGCTATCGTAGGCAATTGCGACACCGCGTTCTTTTTCGTTTCCACCTTTAGACTCAATCAAACGAGCCAATCCTTCAGTAGCTTGACGCACAACGTAGATGTTGATGCGGTTTGTACCAGCACCAATCAAGCCACGCATACCTGCAGTACCAAATTCAAGATTTGTATAGAAGGCATCTTCCTTAGTTTTTTCGTCCATATTTTCCAAATCTTGACGAAGGTAATCAGGAAGCTCCGCAAAATCAACCCATTTTTGGTAATTTTCTTGGTAAGACATTGAAATTCTCCTTTTTGTAAATTGTTTTAACCGTTCACATTATAGCACTTTTTAGCGTTTTAGTAAAACGGTAGCATAATTTTCAGAAAAGTAGTAACATATGCCTGTTTATCAAGTCTTGAATGCCTTAGGGAAACATGCTATACTGTTTGTATGATTATTTTACAAGCTAATAAAATTGAACGTTCTTTTGCAGGAGATGTTCTTTTTGATAATATTAACCTACAAGTTGATGAACGAGATCGGATAGCCCTTGTTGGGAAAAATGGTGCAGGTAAGTCTACTCTTTTGAAGATTTTAGTTGGAGAAGAGGAGCCAACTAGTGGAGAAATCAATAAGAAAAAAGATATTTCTCTGTCTTACCTAGCCCAAGATAGCCGTTTTGAGTCTGAAAATACCATCTATGATGAGATGCTTCATGTCTTTGATGACTTACGTCGGACGGAGAAACAACTTCGTCAGATGGAGTTGGAGATGGGAGAAAAGTCTGGTGATGATTTGGATAAACTGATGTCAGATTACGATCGCTTATCTGAAAATTTTCGTCAGGCAGGTGGCTTTACCTATGAAGCTGATATTCGAGCGATTTTGAATGGATTTAAGTTTGACGAGTCAATGTGGCAGATGAGAATTGCTGAGCTTTCTGGTGGTCAAAATACCCGTCTGGCGCTGGCCAAAATGCTTCTTGAAAAGCCCAATCTCTTGGTCTTGGACGAGCCAACTAACCACTTAGATATTGAAACTATAGCCTGGCTAGAGAATTACTTAGTAAATTATAGCGGTGCCCTTATTATTGTCAGCCACGACCGTTATTTCTTGGATAAGGTTGCGACAATTACGCTAGATTTGACCAAGCATTCTTTGGATCGTTATGTTGGGAATTACTCTCGTTTTGTTGAGTTGAAAGAGCAGAAGCTAGCTACTGAAGCAAAAAACTATGAAAAGCAGCAGAAGGAGATCGCTGCTCTGGAAGACTTTGTCAACCGCAATCTAGTCCGAGCTTCAACGACTAAACGTGCCCAATCCCGTCGTAAACAACTGGAAAAAATGGAGCGTTTAGACAAGCCTGAAGCTGGCAAGAAAGCAGCCAATATGACCTTCCAGTCTGAAAAAACGTCGGGTAATGTTGTATTGACTGTTGAAAATGTGGCTATTGGCTATGATGGGGAAATATTGTCAGAGCCTATTAACCTAGACCTCCGTAAAATGAATGCTGTTGCCATCGTTGGTCCAAATGGAATCGGTAAGTCAACCTTTATCAAGTCTATTGTGGACCAGATTCCTTTTATCAAAGGTGAAAAGCGCTTTGGTGCCAATGTTGAGGTGGGTTACTATGACCAAACCCAAAGTAAGCTGACACCAAGTAATACTGTATTAGATGAGCTCTGGAATGATTTTAAACTGACACCAGAAGTTGAAATCCGTAACCGTCTAGGTGCCTTCCTTTTCTCTGGTGATGATGTTAAAAAATCAGTCGGCATGCTGTCAGGTGGCGAGAAAGCTCGTTTGCTTTTGGCTAAATTGTCTATGGAAAACAATAACTTCTTGATTCTGGATGAGCCAACCAACCACTTGGATATTGATAGCAAGGAAGTGCTAGAAAATGCCTTGATTGACTTTGATGGAACTCTTCTATTCGTCAGTCATGACCGTTACTTTATCAATCGTGTGGCAACTCATGTTTTGGAATTGTCTGAGAAGGGTTCGACTCTTTACTTGGGAGATTACGACTACTATGTTGAGAAGAAAGCAGAAGTAGAAATGACTCAGGCTGAGGAAGATTCAACTCACAATCAAGTAAAAGAATCAAGTCCAGTCAATGACTATCAGGCCCAGAAAGAAAGTCAAAAAGAAGTTCGCAAACTCATGCGACAAATCGAAAGTCTAGAAGCTGAAATTGAAGAGCTAGAAAGTCAAAGCCAAGCCATTTCTGAACAAATGTTGGAAACAAACGATGCCGGCGAACTCATGGAATTGCAGGCTGAGCTGGACAAAATCAGCCATCGTCAGGAAGAAGCCATGCTTGAATGGGAAGAATTATCAGAGCAGGTGTAAAGATGGAACATCTTGGAAAAGTATTTCGTGAATTTCGGACAAGTGGAAATTATTCTTTAAAGGAGGCGGCAGGGGAGTCCTGTTCAACCTCTCAGTTATCTCGCTTTGAGCTTGGGGAGTCTGACCTAGCAGTTTCTCGTTTCTTTGAGATTTTGGATAACATTCATGTGACCATTGAAAATTTCATGGACAAGGCTAGGGATTTTCAAAATCATGAACATGTGTCTATGATGGCACAGATTATCCCGCTTTACTACTCAAATGATATTGTAGGTTTTCAAAAGCTTCAAGAAGAACAACTTGAAAAGGCTAAGAGTTCGACGACTCCCCTTTATTTTGAGCTTAACTGGATTTTGCTACAGGGTCTGATTTGTCAAAGAGATGCGACTTATGAGATGAAGAAGGATGATTTGGATAAGGTAGCAGATTATCTCTTCAAAACAGAAGAATGGACCATGTATGAGTTGATTCTTTTTGGAAACCTCTATAGTTTCTACGATGTGGATTATGTCACTCGGATTGGTAGAGAAGTTATGGAGAGGGAGGAATTTTACCAAGAGATTGGTCGCCATAAGAGATTAGTGTTGATTTTGGCCCTCAATTGTTACCAGCATTGTTTAGAGCATCTTGCTTTTGATAATGCTAGCTATTTCGAGGCTTATACAGAGAAGATTATTGGTAAAAACATTAGTCTGTATGAACGAAATATTTTACATTACCTAAAAGGCTTTGCCTTGTACCAAAAAGGACAGTGTAAAGAAGGTTGTAGCCAAATGCAAGAGGCCATGCATATTTTTGATGTGTTAGGTCTTCCTGAGCAAGTAGCCTACTATCAGGAACACTACGAAAAATTTGTCAAAGATTAATTTTCCCAAATAAGGGAAAAATGAAAAAGCTCCTTTCGGTTTTGATACAATAGTTTCAAAATTTGAGAGGAGTTTTTATATGAATCGCTATGCAGTACAGTTGATTAGCCGTGGAGCTGTTAACAAGATAGGGAATATGCTCTATGATTATGGAAATAGTGTCTGGTTGGCTTCCATGGGGACTATCGGACAGACAGTTTTAGGAATGTATCAGATTTCTGAGCTCGTCACATCCATTCTCGCCAATCCCTTTGGTGGAGTCATTTCAGACCGTTTTTCTCGTCGTAAGATTTTAATGGCGGCAGACCTTGTTTGTGGGATTCTTTGCCTGGCTATTTCTTTCATAAGGAATGACAGCTGGATGATTGGGGCTTTGATTGTTGCTAATATTGTGCAGGCTATTGCTTTTGCCTTTTCTAGACCTGCAAATAAGGCCATTATCACAGAATTGGTAGAGAAGGATGAACTGGTCCTCTACAATTCTCGTTTGGAGTTGGTCTTGCAGGTTGTCAGTGTGAGTTCCCCTGTACTTTCTTTTCTGGTTTTACAATTTGCAAGTCTTCGCATTACCTTGGTATTAGATGCCCTTAGTTTTTTTCTTGCTTTTGGTTTGGTAGCCCTGCTTCCAAAGAAAGAAGAGAAAACTTTGGGGGAGAAGAAACTTACATTCAAAGTTATTTGTACTGATATCAAGGAGGGAGTTCACTATATTGTGAAGCAAAGGGAAATCTTCTTTTTACTAGTCATGGCTTCAAGTGTCAATTTTTTCTTTGCAGCTTTTAATTACCTCCTTCCCTTTTCAAATCAGCTCTATGGAGTTCAAGGTGCCTATGCCACTATTTTAACTATGGGGGCTATCGGTTCAATTGTTGGGGCGCTGTTAGCTAGTAAGATTAAAGCCAGTATGGAAATGCTTTTATTTTTATTGGCTCTGACTGGACTTGGAGTGATGATAATGGGTTTCACCCTCCCCACCTATCTTGCTTTTTCAGGGAATTTCATTTGTGAACTATTTATGACGATGTTCAATATTCACTTCTTTACACAGGTACAAACCAAGGTTGATGGTGAATATCTGGGAAGAGTTCTCAGTTCGATTTATACCTTAGCTATACTTTTTATGCCCCTAGCAACAGGTTTAATGACCTTGCTTCCAAGTGTCCATCTTTATTCTTTCTTGATTATTGGACTAGGAGTTGTCATCTTATCCTTCTTAGCTCTCGGATATGTTCGAACCCGTTTTGAAAAAGAGACATAAGTTTTCTTGGACTTCAAAAATAATTCCAATCTAAGTGTTTTTTCCGCCCTTCTCGTTTGTGAGGAGGGCTTACTTTATGGTAAAATAGTTTTATGAATAAAAGAATGAATGAGTTAGTCGCCTTGCTCAATCGCTATGCGACTGAGTACTATACCAGCGATAATCCCTCGGTTTCAGATAGTGAGTATGACCGCCTTTACCGTGAGTTGGTTGAGTTGGAGGCTACCTATCCAGATCAAGTATTAGCAGACAGTCCGACCCATCGTGTTGGTGGCAAGGTTTTAGATGGTTTTGAAAAATACAGTCATCAGTATCCTCTTTATAGTTTGCAGGATGCTTTTTCACGTGAGGAGCTTGATGCTTTTGATGCGCGTGTTCGTAAGGAAGTGGCTCATCCAACCTATATTTGTGAGCTGAAAATCGATGGTTTGTCTATCTCGTTGACTTATGAAAAGGGGATTTTAGTTGCAGGTGCAACGCGTGGAGATGGTTCTGTTGGGGAGAACATCACGGAAAACCTCAAGCGTGTTAAGGACATTCCTTTGACTTTGCCAGAAGAGCTAGATATCACAGTTCGTGGGGAATGTTACATGCCACGCGCTTCCTTTGACCAGGTCAACCAAGTTCGCCAAGAAAATGGAGAGCCTGAATTTGCCAATCCTCGTAATGCGGCAGCAGGAACATTGCGTCAGCTGGATACAGCAGTAGTTGCCAAGCGTAACCTTGCGACATTCCTTTATCAAGAAGCCAGCCCTTCAACTCGTGACAGCCAAGAAAAGGTTTTGAAGCACTTAGAACAACTTGGTTTTGTAGTCAATTCTAAACGAATTCTGGCTGAAAATATGGATGAGATTTGGGATTTTATCCAAGAAGTAGGACAGGAACGAGAGAATCTACCTTATGATATCGATGGGGTGGTGATCAAGGTCAATGACCTAGCAGGTCAAGAAGAACTTGGCTTTACTGTTAAGGCTCCAAAGTGGGCAGTAGCCTACAAGTTCCCAGCTGAAGAAAAAGAATCTCAACTCTTATCAGTTGATTGGACAGTTGGTCGTACGGGCGTTGTGACTCCAACTGCTAATCTGACCCCTGTTCAGCTAGCTGGAACAACTGTTAGCCGTGCGACCCTGCACAATGTAGATTATATTGCTGAAAAAGATATCCGTAAAGACGACACGGTTATCATCTATAAGGCTGGGGACATCATCCCTGCCGTTTTGCGTGTCGTAGAGTCCAAACGGGTTTCTGAAGAGAAACTAGATATCCCTACACACTGTCCAAGTTGTAACTCTGACTTGCTGCACTTTGAAGATGAAGTGGCCCTGCGTTGTATCAATCCGCGTTGCCCTGCTCAAATCATGGAAGGCTTGATTCACTTCACTTCTCGTGATGCTATGAATATTACAGGCCTTGGTCCATCTATTGTTGAGAAACTCTTTGCTGCTAATCTGGTTAAGGACGTGGCAGATATTTATCGTTTGAAAGAGGAAGATTTTCTTCTTTTAGAGGGGGTTAAGGAAAAGTCTGCTTCTAAACTGTATCAGGCCATCCAAGCATCTAAGGAAAACTCTGCTGAAAAACTCTTGTTTGGACTAGGTATTCGCCATGTCGGAAGCAAGGCCAGTCAGTTGTTACTTCAACATTTTCATTCAATCGAAAATCTGGCTCAGGCAGATCCAGAGGAAGTGGCTAGTATTGAGAGTCTGGGTGGTGTGATTGCCAAGAGTCTTCAGACATATTTTGCGACAGAAGGCTCTGAAATTCTCCTCAGAGAATTGAAAGAAGCTGGGGTCAATCTGGACTATAAAGAACAGACAGTAGTAGCGGATGCGGCCTTGTCAGGTTTGACCGTTGTATTGACTGGGAAATTGGAACGTCTCAAGCGCTCAGAAGCTAAAAGTAAACTCGAAAGTCTGGGTGCCAAGGTAACAGGCAGTGTGTCTAAAAAGACCGACCTTGTTGTTGCAGGAGCAGATGCTGGAAGTAAACTTCAAAAAGCACAAGAACTTGGTATCGAGGTTCGAGATGAAGCTTGGCTCGAAAGTTTGTAAAGAATAGTAGAAGGCTAGATGTTAGATAGTCTGAAACTGTCTATCCTGAAGTGTTTTGACATGAATTGAGTCTATCTTGAGTCAGAAATTAAATTGCTGAATCTATCAGCACCACATAAAAAATTAAATTAAAATTAGAAATTAGGAAAAGAAATGTTAAATTACCCTGTAGTCATCCATTTTCATCGAAAAAACGGGGATTATGCAGCCTGTTCATTTAGTAGAAAACAGGCGGACAATGTTGAAAAATTGTATTATGAAAATAACTTTTTTGGAGCAAAGTTCTCCTTCACAGTTACAAGTCAAGAAAAGTTAGAAAACCTGAAGTTTTCTGTCGAGATTGATGGGACAGTTAAGGAATATTCCGTGCGTTATAACTACTATCCGCTTCTGACAGAAGTTTGGATTTTAGAGGGCGACGAGACTGTTTATTATTCTGAAAACCCAGCCATTGCTAGTCCTTACTACAAAGATCAAAATCCATTTGCTTTTGATAGAGCAATACATAGCGCTAGTTTTGATCACCACTGGGGCTACCAAGGAGAACTAGGTTACAGTCTTTCAGATTATCAGACTAGCTTTAAACTTTGGGCTCCTACGGCTACTGCTGTACAGGTGGTTGTCTACGAAAATACCAGCAACGACGCTCCGATTTGGAAAACCTTTAATCTAGAGCGTGGTAATAGCTATTCATACAGTCATAAGTACAATACCATTGGTGTTTGGAGTCTAGACTTAGATGAAAATCTTGCTGGCAAGGCTTATCAGTATCAGATTGACTTTCCTCACCACCAGACTGTGACGAGAGATCCTTACACGATTGCCACAAGTCCTGACGGCAAACGTTCCGTAATTCTTTCTCATCAAGACAGACAAGTAGAAGGATTTGTGGTCAAACATGGAACAGAAGCGCCTTGGCGTTTGGAAAATCCATGTAAAGCAGTTATCTGTGAAATGCATATCCGAGATTTAACCAAATCTCCGACCTCTGGAGTTGCAGAGCATCTCCGTGGAACCTTCCTTGGTGCTGCCCAGACTGGAACTGTAAACCAATTCGGACAAGCAACCGCCTTTGACTATATCAAAGAACTTGGCTGCAACTATGTTCAACTCCAGCCTATCTTTGATCGCCATAAGGAATACGATGAGGATGGAAATGTAACCTATAACTGGGGTTATGACCCTCAAAACTACAATGCACCAGAACCAAGTTTTTCTAGTAATCCAGATGATCCAGGGCAGGTCATTCGTGATTTGAAGACCATGGTTCAAGCCTATCACGATGCGGGGATTGGTGTCATTATGGACGTGGTTTATAATCACACCTTTTCAACGGTTGATGCACCTTTCCAAACAACTGTCCCTGATTACTACTATCGTATGAATCCAGACGGTACCTTCCAGAATGGAACAGGTGTTGGAAATGAAACAGCCAGTGAACACGAAATGTTCCGCAAGTACATGATTGATTCTCTTCTATACTGGGTACAGGAATACAATATTGACGGCTTCCGTTTTGACTTGATGGGTATTCATAATGTCAAAACCATGCAAGCGATTCGTTGGGCGCTAGATGAGGTTGATCCCCGTATTATCACTTATGGAGAAGGCTGGGATATGGGAACAGGTCTTGCAACTTATGATAAGGCCAAGAAGGATAATGCCTACCAAATGCCAAATATCGGATTCTTCAATGATAATCAGCGTGATGCGGTCAAAGGAGGAGAAGTTTATGGTGCAATCAAGTCAGGATTTGTAAGTGGTGCAGCCACTGAACCAATCATTGCCAAGGCCATTCTTGGTAGCCGAGAATTGGGTTCTTATCTCAGTCCAAACCAGGTTCTCAACTATGTTGAAGCCCATGACAATTACAATCTTCATGATTTGTTGGCGACTCTTCATCCTGATCAAAGTTCAGACCAGATTATGCGCAAGGTTGAGACGGCGACAGTAATGAACCTTCTCATGCAAGGAATGTCCTTTATGGAAATTGGCCAAGAATTTGGTCGAACCAAATTAATTCCGACGGGTGAACATGGACAACTCACTTCGGCAGACCGAGAACGTGCTATGAATAGTTACAACGCTCCTGACAGTGTTAACCAAATAAACTGGGATTTAATCAATGAAAGACAAGAAAGCATTGACTTTGTCCGTCAAATTATTCGACTGAAAACACAGACTAGCGCCTTTTCTTATCCTACATACGAAGAAGTTTACCGTCATGTCTTTGTTCACACAGCTGCAGAAAATAGCGGATGGATTGTTTACGAGATTCACGGGGGGCCAGAACATCTATTGGTAGTATTCAATGCCAAGGGAACTTCCTTATACTTTGAAAATGCAGGAAATCTAGAAATGCTTGTGACCAATAGTCGTTCGAAACAAGAAAATGTCATTGATGATACTAGTGTCGCAGTGCTAAAAGTACTCTCTTAAATGCATAAACTAAAAAGGGTTAGATTGTCTAATCCTTTTTATCATTTATAAGTTTTCAATGAAGATTAGAATCAAGTTTCAAATAGTTTGAAAAACCAAGCTTGTGAAAATAATCTCAAAAAAATTGCAAAAAGGGTTGTAATTTTCTGAAAATTTGGTAAAATATATCTTAATCATTTTCAGGAGGACGAGAATTTGACAAGATATCAGAATTTAGTAAATGGAAAATGGAAATCAGCTGAAAAAGAAATTACGATTTATTCACCAATAAACCAAGAAGAATTAGGGACTGTTCCAGCTATGACTCAGGCAGAAGTAGATGAGGCTATGAAAGCTGCGCGTGCAGCCCTGCCAGCTTGGCGAGCTTTATCAGCAGTTGAACGTGCGGCTTATTTGCACAAAACAGCAGCTATTTTAGAACGTGATAAGGAAGAAATTGGTACTATACTTGCCAAAGAAGTGGCAAAGGGAATTAAAGCAGCTATTGGAGAAGTGGTGCGTACCGCAGACTTGATTCGCTATGCTGCTGAGGAAGGTCTCCGTATCACTGGACAAGCAATGGAAGGTGGCGGTTTTGAAGCAGCAAGTAAAAATAAATTGGCCGTTGTTCGTCGCGAGCCAGTTGGTGTCGTGCTGGCTATCGCTCCCTTTAATTATCCAGTTAATTTATCTGCTTCTAAAATTGCACCTGCCTTGATTGCAGGGAATGTAGTCATGTTTAAGCCACCAACACAAGGTTCTATTTCTGGGCTCTTGTTGGCTAAAGCGTTTGAAGAAGCAGGGATTCCGGCTGGTGTTTTCAATACCATTACGGGTCGTGGTTCAGAAATTGGGGATTATATCATTGAACACAAAGAAGTCAACTTCATCAACTTTACAGGTTCAACTCCTATCGGAGAACGTATTGGTCGTTTAGCTGGTATGCGTCCAATCATGTTGGAGCTTGGTGGGAAAGATGCAGCCTTAGTACTAGAAGATGCAGATTTGGAACATGCTGCCAAGCAAATTGTTGCGGGTGCCTTTAGCTATTCAGGTCAACGTTGCACAGCCATTAAACGTGTTATTGTTATCGAAAGTGTAGCAGATACACTAGCTGCTTTGCTTCAAGCAGAGGTTACTAAATTAACAGTTGGCGATCCATTCGACAATGCTGATATCACACCAGTTATCGACAATGCTTCAGCAGACTTTATTTGGGGCTTGATTGATGATGCACAAGAAAAAGGTGCTCAGGCTCTTACACCAATCAAACGCGAAGGCAATCTTCTATGGCCAGTGCTTTTTGACCAAGTTACAAAAGATATGAAAGTGGCATGGGAAGAGCCATTTGGTCCTGTTTTACCAATTATCCGTGTGGCTAGTGTAGAGGAAGCCATTGCCTTTGCCAACGAATCTGAATTCGGCCTTCAATCCTCAGTCTTTACAAATGATTTCAAAAAAGCATTTGAAATTGCTGAAAAACTTGAAGTGGGTACAGTTCATATAAATAATAAAACCCAGCGTGGTCCAGATAATTTCCCATTCCTTGGTGTCAAAGGTTCTGGCGCTGGAGTGCAAGGAATTAAATATAGTATTGAAGCGATGACAAATGTCAAATCCATTGTTTTTGATGTGAAATGAAATGTAAAATCAGGAAATTGTTTTCCTGGTTTCTTTTTTTACTTTAAAACAACAATTTTATTGGTAAAATAACGAACTTTATGATAGTATTATAAAAAAACAATTCGTTTTCAAAGCGTTTCTGAAAATTTCTTGATTTACAAGTGAACACATCAGTGAATTTGTTGAAGACTTTCAAAAGATTTTTTTGCAAATTCCGTAATTTACTTGAATCTTCCCTAAAAAGGTAGTATAATAAATCTATAGAAAACGCTTACAGAGTTAGGAGGGTGTATGGATAAGAATAATGCTTTAAAAACCTTTATGACAGGTGAAAATTTTCACCTCCAGCACTATCTGGGAGCTCATAGGGAAGAAAAAAATGGAGAGTATGGCTATACTTTTCGTGTGTGGGCGCCTAATGCTCAGGCTGTTCACTTGGTAGGGGATTTCACCAATTGGGTTGAAAATCAAATTCCAATGGAACGAAATGAATTTGGGATCTGGGAAGTCTTTACCACTCTTGCTCAAGAAGGCCAAATTTATAAGTATCATATCACACGATCAAACGGTCATCAGTTGATGAAGATTGACCCTTTGGCTGTAAGGTATGAGGCACGACCTGGTACTGGGGCTATTTTAACAGAGATTCCAGAAAAGAAATGGAAGGATGGTCTCTGGCTAGCCCGTAGAAAACGCTTGAGCTTTGAAGAGCGTCCTGTCAATATTTACGAGGCTCATGCTGGCTCTTGGAAGAGAAATCCTGATGGCAGCCCCTATAGTTTTTCTCAATTGAAAGATGAACTTATTCCTTACTTGGTTGAGATGAACTATACTCACATTGAGTTTATGCCTTTGATGTCTCACCCACTAGGTTTGAGTTGGGGCTATCAGCTTATGGGTTACTTTGCTTTAGAGCATGCCTATGGTCGTCCTGAAGAGTTTCAAGATTTTGTTGAGGAATGTCACTTAAACAATATAGGCGTTATCGTAGACTGGGTACCTGGTCACTTTACTATTAATGATGATGCCTTGGCCTATTATGATGGAACACCGACTTTTGAATACCAAGACCATAATAAGGCTCATAACTACGGTTGGGGAGCACTTAATTTTGACCTTGGAAAGAATGAAGTCCAGTCTTTCTTGATCTCTAGTATTAAGTTCTGGATTGATTTTTATCATTTAGATGGTATTCGCGTGGATGCGGTTAGCAACATGCTCTATCTTGACTACGATGATGCTCCATGGACTCCTAATAAAGATGGTGGCAATCTCAACTATGAAGGTTATTATTTCCTTCAACGCTTGAATGATGTGATTAAACTAGTTCATCCAGACGTTATGATGATAGCTGAGGAAAGTTCATCAGCTACTCAGATTACTGACACTAAGGATTCAGATGGTCTAGGATTTGACTACAAATGGAATATGGGTTGGATGAATGATATCCTCCGTTTCTATGAAGAAGATCCGATTTATCGTAAATATGACTTTAACCTGGTGACTTTCAGCTTTATGTATGTCTTCAAGGAGAACTATCTCTTACCATTCTCACACGATGAAGTGGTTCATGGCAAGAAGAGTATGATGCACAAGATGTGGGGAGATCGCTACAATCAATTCGCAGGCTTGCGCAATCTCTATACTTACCAAATTTGTCACCCAGGTAAAAAATTGCTCTTCATGGGTAGTGAATATGGGCAATTCCTAGAATGGAAATCTGAAGAACAGTTGGAATGGTCTAATCTAGAAGATCCAATGAATGCTAAGATGAAGTATTTCACTTCTCAGCTAAACCAGTTTTACAAAGACCACCGCTGTCTGTGGGAAATTGATACCAGCTATGATGGTATTGAAATCATTGATGCGGATAATCGAGACCAGAGTGTTCTTTCCTTCATCCGTAAGGGTAAGAAGGATGATATGTTAGTCTGTATCTTTAATATGGCACCTGTTGAACGAAAAGATTTTACAATCGGACTTCCTGTTGCAGGGATTTACGAAGAAGTCTGGAATACTGAGTTAGAAGAGTGGGGAGGCGTTTGGAAAGAACATAATCAAACTGTGCAAACGCAAGAAGAACTATGGAAAGATTATGAGCAGACCTTGACCTTTACCCTACCAGCTATGGGAGCAAGTGTTTGGAAAATCAAACGTCGCTTGAAACCTACTAAAACCGTCACAAGTAAAAACCAAAAAGGAGTAGAAAATGAAGAATGAAATGTTAGCTTTGATTCTTGCTGGTGGGCAAGGAACTCGTCTCGGTAAACTCACTCAAAGCATTGCAAAACCAGCTGTGCAATTTGGTGGGCGCTACCGTATCATTGACTTTGCTCTTTCAAACTGTGCCAACTCAGGCATCAACAATGTTGGAGTCATTACACAGTACCAACCACTTGCTCTCAACAACCATATCGGGAATGGTTCAAGCTGGGGACTAGATGGTATCAATTCTGGTGTCTCTATTCTTCAACCTTATTCTGCAAGTGAAGGAAATCGTTGGTTTGAGGGGACTAGCCACGCCATTTACCAAAATATTGATTATATCGACAGTGTCAACCCTGAGTATGTTTTGATTCTATCTGGAGACCATATCTACAAAATGGATTATGATGATATGCTCCAGTCTCACAAAGATAATAATGCTAGTTTGACAGTCGCAGTTCTTGACGTCCCTCTTAAAGAAGCTAGCCGTTTTGGTATCATGAATACAGATGCAAACAATCGTATTGTTGAATTTGAAGAAAAACCAGCTCAACCTAAATCTACCAAAGCTTCTATGGGAATCTATATCTTTGATTGGCAACGTCTCCGCAATATGCTTGTTGCTGCTGAAAAGAGCAATGTCGATATGTCAGACTTTGGTAAGAATGTCATTCCAAATTACCTTGAGTCAGGTGAAAGTGTCTATGCTTACGAATTTAATGGTTACTGGAAAGACGTTGGTACGATTGAGTCACTTTGGGAAGCCAACATGGAGTACATTTCTCCAGAAAATGCCTTAGATAGCCGTAACCGTCAATGGAAGATTTACTCAAGAAACTTAATTTCACCACCAAACTTCCTTGGGGCAAATGCTCATGTGGAAGATTCCTTGGTTGTCGATGGCTGTTTCGTAGATGGAACTGTTAAACATTCTATCCTCTCAACAGGTGCGCAAGTTCGCGAAGGGGCAGAAAGAAGTAGTAGATTCAGTTATCATGAGTGGTGCAATTGTCGGTCAGGGAGCTAAAATCAAACGTGCCATTATTGGTGAAGGTGCAGTTATTTCTGATGGTGTCGAAATTGATGGAACAGAAGAAGTACAAGTTGTAGGATATGATGAAGTAGTGGGGGTAGCAACAGATGAAGATTGATAAATATTCTGCCATTTTAGGAAACACAGTTGGTTTTCATGATATGTCAACACTGACAGACCACCGTCCAGTAGCTAGTTTGCCATTTGGTGGTAAATATCGCTTGATTGACTTCCCGCTTTCAAGTCTTGCTAATGCTGGTGTCCGTAGTATTTTTGGTATTTTCCAACAAGACAATATCAGTTCAGTCTTTGACCATATCCGTTCAGGGCGTGAGTGGGGCTTGTCAACTCTTCTTAGCCACTACTATCTAGGTATTTACAATACCCGTGTGGAAAGTAGTACAGTTGGAAAAGAATACTACCAACAGCTTCTTACTTATTTGAAACGTTCCGGCTCAAACCAAACAGTGTCACTTAACTGTGATGTTTTGATTAATATTGATCTGAACCAAGTATTCCACCTACACACTACAACAAAAGGTCCAATCACTGTAGTTTATAAAAAACTACCTAAAAAAGATATTTCAGAAGTAAATGCAATCTTAGAAGTGGATGAAACAGACCATGTCCGTTCTCATAAACTCTTTGATAGTAAATCATCAGATGAAGTTTACAATATGTCCACAGATATCTTTGTCGTCGATACACCTTGGTTGATTGAACGCTTAGAAGAAGAAGCTAAGAAAGAACATCCAGAGAAATTGCGTTATGTTTTACGGGATTTGGCGGCAAAAGAAGGGGCTTTTGCCTACGAGTACACAGGTTATCTGGCAAATATTCATTCTGTAGAGTCTTATTACCAAGCTAATAAAGATATGCTTGAATCTCAAAAATTCTACTCTCTATTTACTCCAAACCAAAAGATTTACACAAAGGTAAAAAACGAAGAGCCAACTTATTATGCTAATACATCTAAGGTAAGCACTTCTCAGTTTGCCTCTGGTAGTATTATTGAAGGTCAAGTGGCTAATTCTGTTTTATCACGTAATATTCATGTCCATAAGGATAGTTTGGTTAAAGATAGCATCTTATTCCCTCGTGTTGTTATTGGAGAAGGTGCTCAGGTAGAATACGCTATCTTGGACAAGGGTGTGGAAGTTGCGGATGGAGTTGTGATCCGTGGAACTGCAGAACATCCAGTCGTCGTTAAGAAAGGTAGCAAAGTAACAGAGGATATTCATTCATGAAAATTTTATTTGTAGCCGCAGAGGGCGCACCCTTTTCAAAAACAGGTGGTTTGGGAGACGTCATTGGCGCTCTTCCTAAATCACTTGTAAAAGCGGGACATGAAGTTGCAGTAATTTTACCCTACTATGACATGGTAGAGGCTAAATTTGGAAATCAGATTGAAGATGTTCTTCATTTTGAGGTGAGTGTTGGTTGGCGCAGACAGTATTGTGGAATTAAGAAAACCGTCTTAAACGGTGTAACCTTCTACTTTATTGACAACCAATATTATTTCTTCCGTGGTCATGTTTACGGTGATTTTGATGACGGAGAACGCTTTGCCTTTTTCCAACTGGCTGCCATTGAGGCTATGGAAAGGATTGACTTTATTCCTGACCTTCTCCATGTTCATGATTACCATACAGCTATGATTCCTTTCTTGTTAAAGGAAAAATACCGTTGGATTCAAGCCTATCAAGGAATAAAAACTGTTTTAACTATTCATAATTTGGAATTCCAAGGACAATTTTCAGAAGGAATGTTATGGGATTTGTTTGGAGTTGGCTTTGAACGCTACGCTGATGGGACCCTTCGCTGGAATAACTGTCTGAACTGGATGAAGGCTGGAATTCTTTACGCAGACCGTGTGTCAACTGTTTCACCTAGTTATGCTCATGAAATTATGACTAGCCAGTTCGGATGTAACTTGGATCAGATTCTCCGAATGGAGTCTGGTAAAGTTTCTGGTATCGTGAATGGGATTGATGCTGACCTTTATAATCCTCAGACCGATACCCTATTAGACTATCATTTTAATCAGGAAGATTTGTCTGGAAAAGCCAAGAATAAGGCAAAATTACAAGAGAGAGTTGGCTTGCCAGTTAGAGCTGATGTTCCTCTGGTGGGAATTGTTTCTCGTTTGACACGTCAAAAAGGTTTTGATGTGGTAGTGGAAAGTCTGCACCATATCTTGCAAGAAGATGTTCAGATTGTTCTTTTGGGAACTGGTGATTCAGCCTTTGAAGGAGCTTTCTCATGGTTTGCTCAAATTTACCCAGACAAGCTATCAGCAAATATCACTTTTGATGTCAAACTAGCTCAAGAAATCTACGCTGCATGTGACCTCTTCCTCATGCCAAGTCGTTTTGAACCGTGTGGCTTGTCTCAAATGATGGCTATGCGTTACGGAACCTTGCCATTGGTTCATGAGGTTGGTGGTTTACGAGATACCGTTCGCGCTTTCAATCCAATCGAAGGAAACGGTACTGGATTTAGCTTTGACAATCTTTCACCTTACTGGTTGAATTGGACTTTCCAAACAGCATTAGACTTGTATAGAAATCATCCTGACGTTTGGAGAAACTTACAAAAACAAGCCATGGAGTGTGATTTCTCATGGGATACAGCCTGCAAGTCATACCTTGACTTGTACCATAGTTTAGTTAATTAATAGATAAAATCGTATGATGGCTTCATACGATTTTTGGGCTGTTTAGAGAGGAGAACTGATGTCTCAAGTAAAAGGCTTGTGTGTTATGGATGTTGATGGAACCTTAATTCTAGAAGAAGTGATTGATCTTTTGGGAAGAGAGGTAGGTCGTGAGGAGGAAATATCTCAGATTACAAGTTGGGCAATGCGAGGAGAGATAGACTTTGAAAGCAGTTTAAGAAAAAGAGTTTCCTTGTTGGAAGGCCTTTCTATTTCGATCTTTGATAAAGTCTTCAACTCTATTCATCTATCTCCAAATGCCCAGGAATTCATTTCCATTCTCCAAAAGAATGGCATTCAAGTTGGTCTGGTGTCCGGTGGATTTACACCAATAGTTGATAGATTAGCAAAATCTCTCGGTATTGCCTATTTCTCTGCCAATCAACTTGAAGATAAAGACGGTCATCTAACAGGAAAATTAGTTGGACAAATTATCAGTCCCCAGGTCAAAAAAGAGACTCTGGAAAAATGGAGAGAGAAACTAAAACTTCCTAAAGAAAGAACGATTGCAATCGGTGACGGGGCCAATGATCTATTAATGTTGAAGTCAGCAGGACTGGGAATTGCTTTTTGTGCCAAAGAGGTACTCAAAAAAGAAATACAACATCATGTTGACAAGAGGGATTTTTTAGAAGCTCTACCTTTGATTGACTGTTTAGAATGAGGGAAAATATGAAGATTGTAATTGCACCAGATTCGTTTAAGGAAAGCTTGTCCGCTCAACAGGTGGCTGAAGCAATAAAAAGAGGCTTCCAACAATCAATAGCAGATGTAGAATGTCTTCTCTGCCCTGTTGGTGATGGTGGCGAAGGTACAGTAGATTCCATTCGACATTCTCTTGACCTTGAAGAAAAATGGATCCAAGTGACAGGACCTTTTGGACAAAAAGAAGCAATGCGCTATTTTCAAAAAAGTCAACTGGCACTATTTGAAGTTGCCGACTTGGTTGGCCTTGGAAAAATTCCGCTAGAGAAACGAAATCCACTGCAAATCCAAACTTGTGGTATTGGAGAGTTGATTCGCCACCTCATTGTTAAAGGGATTAAAGATATCTATATCGGTGTTGGTGGTACGGCCAGTAATGATGGCGGTATTGGTATTGCTACTGGTTTAGGTTATCAATTTTATGATAGGGATGGAAATGTCTTACCTGCATGCGGTCAGTCCTTACTAAACTTAGCTTCTGTTTCAACAGAAAATCGCTATGAAATTCCTGAAGATGTGCAAATTCGTATTTTAGCAGATGTCGTGAGTCCCTTATGTGGTCATCAAGGTGCGACTTACACTTTTGGCAAACAAAAAGGTTTACATCCTACTATGTTTGCAGTCGTAGATCAGGCAATCCAAGATTTTTATGAAAAAGTCTCACCTGTAACATTGCAAATTAAAGGAGCAGGAGCTGGTGGAGGCATTGCTGGTGGTTTGTGTACCTTTGCTCAGGCAAATATCGTGTCGGGAATTGATACCTGCTTGAACCTAATCAACTTTGATAAGAAAGTTTTAGATGCTGACTTGGTAGTTGTAGGAGAAGGAAGGCTAGATCGTCAAAGTTTAGCAGGTAAAGCGCCTATAGGTGTTGCAAAAAGAACCCCTGTCGGAGTTCCTGTCATTGCTATTTGTGGTAGTATTGCTGAGGATTTACCTTCCCTACCATTTGAGAATATCCAAGCGGCCTTTTCTATTTTGGAGAAAAGTGAAGCTTTAGAAGATAGTTTGAAAAATGCCAGTCTCTATCTGGAGCACACAACTGCCAATATTGGACGTTTATTAAGTATGAATAAGATTTAGCCAAACCATTTCTTCCATAAGGATGTTTTGGCAGGTTCTTCCTTTTTAACTTCCCAAAGTTTTGCAAAAGCAAGTCGAAGGTTCTTTTCTTCTACTTGAACTGGTGCATTGGTGTGGATAATCAGGCCAAAAGGAGAAGAAGTATGCTCTTCGGATACAATGGTAGCTTGACTATCAGTTTCTTTGGCTTCTTTTAAGTAGAAAACTTGTTTGTCAAATTCGATATTTGGTGAAATCTTCACAAATAGTGGCTCCGCTTTTTCCTGAAGGTTTTCTAAAATAGATAAAAAGCCTTTTTCTAGCTGAGGGCTATTTGCCGTATCAATATCTGCATATCCAAGAACTCTTTCCTCAAAAGTGCCAAGATAGCGTCTTTGCTCATCCGGATTTATTTTTGGCCCACCATGAGCTTTTTCAAGTAATTGTTTTGATAAATCTGTCATGAAAACAGTATATCATAAAAGTTAGAATAAAACAGACAAAAGAAAGCGATTACTTTATAAAGTTAAGGAAAATTTGCACAAAGATAACGTTTTTTCTTGAAAAAGGAGGGTATTTAAGGTATTATAGAGGTGTAAAAAATTTAACTCATAAGGAGAGTAAAAAATGTCAATTATTACTGATGTTTACGCTCGCGAAGTCCTAGACTCACGCGGTAACCCAACACTTGAAGTAGAAGTTTACACTGAATCAGGTGCTTTCGGACGTGGTATGGTTCCATCAGGAGCTTCTACTGGTGAACACGAAGCAGTTGAACTTCGCGACGGTGACAAATCTCGTTACGGTGGTCTTGGTACACAAAAAGCTGTTGACAACGTAAACAACATCATTGCTGAAGCAATCATCGGCTACGATGTACGTGACCAACAAGCTATCGACCGTGCTATGATCGCACTTGACGGTACTCCTAACAAAGGTAAATTGGGTGCCAACGCAATCCTTGGTGTGTCTATCGCTGTAGCTCGCGCTGCTGCTGACTACCTTGAAATCCCACTTTACAGCTACCTTGGTGGATTCAACACTAAAGTTCTTCCAACTCCAATGATGAACATCATCAACGGTGGTTCTCACTCAGATGCTCCAATTGCTTTCCAAGAGTTCATGATCGTACCTGCTGGTGCACCTACATTCAAAGAAGCTCTTCGTTGGGGTGCTGAAATCTTCCACGCTCTTAAGAAAATCCTTAAATCTCGTGGTCTTGAAACAGCCGTAGGTGACGAAGGTGGATTCGCTCCTCGTTTCGAAGGAACTGAAGACGGTGTTGAAACTATCCTTGCTGCTATCGAAGCTGCTGGATATGTTCCAGGTAAAGACGTATTTATCGGATTTGACTGTGCTTCATCAGAATTCTACGATAAAGAACGTAAAGTTTACGACTACACTAAATTTGAAGGTGAAGGAGCTGCTGTACGTACTGCTGCAGAACAAATCGACTACCTTGAAGAATTGGTAAACAAATACCCAATCATCACTATCGAAGATGGTATGGATGAAAATGACTGGGACGGATGGAAAGCTCTTACTGAACGTCTTGGTGGTAAAGTTCAATTGGTTGGTGACGACTTCTTCGTAACAAACACTTCATACCTTGAAAAAGGTATCGCAGAAGGCGCAGCTAACTCAATCCTTATCAAAGTTAACCAAATCGGTACTCTTACTGAAACATTCGACGCTATCGAAATGGCTAAAGAAGCTGGTTACACTGCCGTTGTATCACACCGTTCAGGTGAAACTGAAGATTCAACAATCGCTGACATCGCAGTTGCAACAAACGCAGGACAAATCAAGACTGGTTCACTTTCACGTACAGACCGTATTGCTAAATACAACCAATTGCTTCGTATTGAAGACCAACTTGGTGAAGTAGCTGAATACCGTGGATTGAAATCATTCTACAACCTTAAAAAATAAAATAGTTCAGTGAACTATTTTATCCCGAACCTTGAAATTCAAAAGTTCGGCCGTTGATTTAACAACGTTTCTAGCCCCTCGGATTTGATCCGAAGGGCTTTTTTTCTGTTCAGGGGGCAAAAAAGGGGCATAACTTTTTAAAAAAGGTAAGTTAATACAAATACGATTCAGCTAATATAATTGAAAATGATAGAAAAAAAGGTGAAATTATGGTATACTTTAACGTAGGACCTTTTTAGAAATTTTGAAAGAGTATTAAAAATTTAAAATGAGAAAAATTGTTATCAATGGTGGCTTGCCCCTGCAAGGTGAGATTACCATTAGTGGCGCAAAAAATAGTGTTGTAGCTTTAATTCCGGCTATTATTTTGGCAGATGATGTTGTGACTTTAGATTGTGTACCTGATATTTCTGATGTTGCTAGTCTTGTCGAAATCATGGAGTTAATGGGTGCTACCGTTAAGCGTTATGACGATGTATTGGAGATTGATCCAAGAGGTGTTCAAAATATTCCAATGCCTTATGGGAAAATCAACAGTCTTCGTGCATCTTATTATTTTTATGGAAGTCTTTTAGGTCGCTTTGGTGAAGCTACTGTTGGTTTACCTGGTGGATGTGATTTGGGACCTCGCCCTATTGACTTACACCTTAAGGCTTTTGAAGCTATGGGAGCAACTGTCAGCTACGAGGGAGATAACATGAAGTTATCTGCCAAAGATACAGGACTTCACGGCGCAAGTATCTACATGGACACGGTTAGTGTCGGTGCGACTATTAATACGATGATTGCTGCGGTTAAAGCAAGTGGTCGTACTATTATTGAAAATGCAGCCCGTGAGCCTGAGATTATTGATGTAGCTACTCTCTTGAATAATATGGGTGCCCATATCCGTGGTGCAGGAACCAATATCATCATTATTGATGGTGTTGAAAGATTACACGGAACGCGTCATCAGGTGATTCCAGATCGTATTGAAGCTGGAACGTATATTTCCTTAGCTGCTGCAGTTGGTAAGGGAATTCGTATTAATAATGTACTATACGAACACTTAGAAGGTTTCATTGCGAAGTTGGAAGAAATGGGAGTTCGAATGACTGTATCTGAAGACAGCATTTTTGTCGAGGAACAGTCTAATTTGAAAGCAATCAATATTAAGACAGCTCCTTATCCTGGTTTTGCTACTGACTTGCAACAACCAATTACTCCTCTCTTGTTAACAGCGGAAGGGCGTGGTACCATTATTGATACCATTTATGAGAAACGTGTAAACCATGTTTTTGAACTAGCAAAGATGGACGCGGATATTACGACTACAAATGACCATATTTTATATAACGGTGGACGTAGTTTACGTGGGGCAAATGTAAAAGCTACTGACCTTAGAGCTGGGGCCGCACTTGTCATTGCTGGTTTGATGGCTGAAGGTAAAACTGAAATTACAAATATTGAGTTCATCTTACGTGGTTATTCAGATATTATTGAAAAATTACGTAATCTAGGAGCGGATATTACACTTGTTGAAGAATAAACCGTAGAGGTGATTATGAATATTTGGACCAAATTAGCAATGTTTTCTTTTTTTGAAACGGATCGCTTGTATTTGCGTCCTTTCTTTTTTAGTGATAGTCAAGACTTTCATGAGATAGCTTCAAATCCCGAAAATCTCCAATTTATTTTTCCGACTCAGGCAAGTCTGGAAGAAAGCCAATATGCACTGGCTAATTACTTTATGAAGGCTCCTTTAGGAGTATGGGCTATTTGTGACAAGAAAACTGAAAAAATGATTGGTTCTATTAAATTTGAGAAGTTAGATGAAATCAAAAAAGAAGCAGAGCTTGGCTATTTTTTGAGAAAAGATGCATGGTCTCAAGGTTTCATGACAGAAGTTGTAAAAAAACTATGTCAGCTTTCTTTTGAAGAATTTGGTTTAAAACAATTAGCCATCATTACTCACCTTGAAAATGAAGCTAGCCAAAGGGTTGCTCTTAAGGCTGGATTTCGATTGATTCGTCAGTTTAAAGGAAGTGATCGCTACACAAGAAAAATGCGGGATTATCTTGAATTTCGGTATGTAAAAGGAGAATTCAATGAGTAAGCACCAAGAAATTCTAAGTTATTTGGAAGAATTACCCGTTGGTAAAAGGGTCAGTGTTCGTAGCATTTCCAATCATCTGGGAGTCAGTGATGGAACGGCTTATCGGGCCATTAAAGAAGCTGAAAACCGTGGAATTGTGGAAACCCGTCCTAGAAGTGGTACTATCCGTGTTAAATCACAAAAAGTTGCCATTGAAAGATTAACTTTTGCTGAAATTGCAGAAGTGACTTCTTCTGAGGTTCTAGCTGGTCAAGAAGGTTTAGAGAGAGAGTTTAGTAAGTTCTCAATCGGTGCCATGACTGAGCAAAATATCTTATCTTACCTTCATGATGGGGGGCTCTTGATTGTCGGAGACCGGACTCGTATTCAATTATTAGCGCTGGAAAATGAAAATGCAGTTCTGGTTACAGGTGGATTTCAGGTTCATGATGATGTCATTAAACTGGCCAATCAAAAAGGAATTCCTGTTCTAAGAAGCAAGCATGATACTTTCACCGTTGCGACCATGATTAATAAAGCCTTGTCAAATGTTCAAATCAAAACAGATATTTTGACAGTTGAGAAACTGTACCGTCCGAGTCATGAATATGGTTTTCTGAGAGAGACCGACACTGTTAAAGATTATTTGGACTTGGTACGTAAGAATCGTAGCAGTCGTTTCCCTGTTATTAATCAACATCAGGTTGTTGTGGGCGTTGTAACCATGAGAGACGCTGGTGATAAGTCACCAAGTACCACAATTGATAAGGTCATGTCCCGCAGTCTATTTTTAGTTGGATTATCGACAAATATTGCCAATGTGAGTCAACGGATGATTGCTGAAGACTTTGAAATGGTACCAGTTATTCGAAGTAATCAAACCTTACTTGGCGTTATAACTAGACGAGATGTCATGGAGAAGATGAGTCGTTCCCAAGTTTCTGCTCTACCTACTTTTTCTGAGCAGATTGGACAAAAACTTTCTTATCATCATGATGAAGTAGTCATTACAGTGGAACCCTTTATGCTTGAGAAGAACGGTGTTTTGGCTAATGGTGTATTGGCAGAAATTTTGACCCACATGACCCAAGATTTAGTTGTTAATAGTGGTCGAAATCTCATTATTGAGCAGATGCTGATTTACTTTTTACAGGCTGTTCAGATAGATGATATACTGCGTATTCAAGCACGTATTATCCATCATACGAGACGGTCAGCTATTATCGATTATGATATTTATCATGGTCACCAGATTGTTTCAAAAGCAAATGTGACCGTTAAAATTAATTAGAAACTAGGAGAAAAAATGATAACATTAAAATCAGCTCGTGAAATCGAAGCTATGGACAAGGCTGGGGATTTTCTAGCAAGCATTCATATCGGCTTACGTGATTTGATTAAGCCTGGCGTAGATATGTGGGAAGTTGAAGAGTATGTCCGCCGTCGTTGTAAGGAAGAAAATTTCCTTCCGCTTCAGATTGGTGTTGACGGTGCTATGATGGACTATCCTTATGCTACCTGCTGCTCTCTTAACGATGAAGTAGCTCACGCTTTTCCTCGTCACTATATCTTGAAAGATGGTGATTTACTCAAGGTTGATATGGTTTTGGGAGGTCCTATTGCTAAATCTGACCTGAATGTCTCAAAACTAAACTTCAACAATGTGGAGCAAATGAAAAAATACACTCAGAGCTACTCTGGTGGTTTAGCAGACTCGTGTTGGGCTTATGCTGTTGGTACACCGTCCGAAGAAGTGAAAAACTTGATGAATGTGACCAAAGAAGCCATGTACAAGGGAATCGAGCAAGCTGTTGTTGGAAATCGTATCGGTGATATCGGTGCAGCGATTCAAGAATACGCTGAAAGTCGTGGTTACGGTGTAGTACGTGATTTGGTTGGTCATGGTGTTGGTCCAACCATGCACGAAGAACCAATGGTTCCTAACTATGGTATTGCTGGTCGTGGTCTTCGTCTCCGTGAAGGAATGGTTTTGACCATTGAACCAATGATCAATACAGGTGACTGGGAAATTGATACTGATATGAAGACCGGTTGGGCGCATAAAACCATTGACGGTGGTTTATCTTGTCAATATGAACACCAATTCGTGATTACTAAAGATGGACCTGTTATCTTGACTAGCCAAGGTGAAGAAGGAACTTATTAATAAAAAGTAAAAAGGCTGCTGGATGTTCATTTTGAAAAATGGAGTAGATTGTTTCATATTTAAATAAACGCATTGTATCAAGTTTTAGGTAGCTGATATGATGCGTTTTTCTGATTTTAAGATTTTTAATTCAATCTCTTGTTCTTTATTAAGATTTCAAAAACAAAATTCTTCTAAACTGCTACACTTCAGGTTAAAAAAAGGACATTTCAGATTTTCTGGTTCAGAAATAGCTATCACTATGATATAATTATTTTATGATTATTACTATTCCTATAAAAAACCAAAAAGATATTGGCACACCATCTGATTCAGTCGTAGTTCTTGGCTATTTTGATGGTATACATAAGGGACATCAAGAATTATTTCGTGTTGCCAACAAGGCTGCGAGAAAGGATTTATTGCCTATCGTAGTTATGACATTTAATGAATCTCCAAAGATTGCTTTAGAGCCTTATCATCCTGATTTGTTTTTACATATTTTAAATCCTGCTGAACGTGAAAGAAAATTAAAACGCGAAGGTGTAGAAGAATTATATCTCCTTGATTTTAGTAGCCAATTCGCTAGTCTCACGGCAGAAGAATTTTTTGCAACCTATATCAAGGCTATGAATGCCAAAATTATTGTTGCAGGTTTTGATTATACATTTGGTTCTGACAAAAAAACGGCAGAAGATTTAAAGGATTACTTTGATGGAGAAGTTATCATCGTCCCACCTGTAGAAGATGAGAAAGGAAAGATTAGTTCAACACGTATTCGTCAAGCTATTTTAGACGGAAATGTGAAAGAAGCAGGAGAACTTTTGGGGGTACCGCTTCCATCAAGAGGAATGGTTGTCCATGGTAATGCTCGTGGTCGTACGATTGGTTATCCAACAGCTAATTTGGTGCTTTTAGACCGTACTTATATGCCGGCAGATGGCGTTTATGTGGTTGATGTTGAGATTCAAAGACAGAAGTATCGTGCTATGGCTAGTGTTGGAAAAAATGTGACCTTTGATGGAGAAGAAGCACGTTTTGAAGTCAACATTTTTGATTTTAATCAAGATATTTATGGTGAAACCGTTATGGTTTATTGGCTTGATCGTATTCGAGATATGACCAAATTTGACTCAGTCGACCAATTAGTGGACCAGTTAAAGGCAGATGAAGAAGTAGCTCGGAATTGGTCTTAAGAAATTGAGTAAACAAAAAAGAGGTTGTCTGTGTACTGCACCCCAAAAGTTAGACAGAAAAAATCTAACTTTTGGGGTGTTTTATTATGAAATTGAGTTATGATGATAAAGTTCAGATCTATGAACTTAGAAAACAAGGATATAGCTTAGAGAAGCT